>JBKQWK010000093.1:0-8658 GCA_052139595.1 Thermoleophilia bacterium
GCTGCGTGCGCGCGGCGGTGTGGGGGCGCGCTGCGCGCGCGCACTTAATCGCAGCGCGCACATCGGCCGTGCCCGAGCTGACCGCCGAAAGCTGCACGAGGCGAGCGCCGGTCTCGGCGGCGATGAGTCGCGCCAGCGTCGTTTTGCCGGTCCCCGGCGGCCCGAAAAAAATCATCGAGAAGAGTTCGCCGCGCTCGACCGCGGCGCGCAGCACGGTACCAGCGCCGATGATGTGCTCCTGACCAACGAACTCGGCCAGCGTGCGCGGTCGCAGGCGCGCCGCCAGCGGCGCTGCGGCCGCCTGTTGTTCGTCTGAGAGCGAGAACAGATCCATGAGGCTAGTCTACTCTGAGCGTGCCGCGGCAGCAGCAACCGGCCGACCGAAGCGAGACTGTCAGCGCCGGCCGCGGCTGCGCTGCGGCGGCGTCTGCGGGCAGGCGACCTTAGGGCCAGCCTCACTGTCGTCTTATCACCACCACACGGTCACTCTGCTATGATGGCAGCCGATGCGCAGGGTCCTGGTTCTCAACACGACCTACGAGCCACTCAACGTGTGCTCTCTGCGCCGTGCGCTTGTCCTGCTGCTCAAAGACAAAGCCGAGCCGCTCGAGTTCTCCGACGCCAGCTACCACTCTGCGAATGATGAGCTGCGCTTGCCACATGTCATTCGTTTGCGCACGTACGTGAAGGTACCGCGAGCGTACAGTAAGCGCGTCTCCCGACGTGCTGTCCTGGCCCGCGACCAGCATCGTTGCCAATACTGCGGTAGCGAGCGGCACCTGACCGTCGACCACGTCATCCCACGTTCGAAGGGCGGCAGCGACAGCTGGGAGAACGTGGTGGCCGCCTGCACGGTCTGCAACCGCAAGAAGGCCGATCGCCTGCCCCAGGTCGCCAGCATGCAGCTCCTGCGCCCGCCGCGACCTTCCGATCCGTTCACCTTCGTGTTTCTTTACGTCGACGAGATCCACGAATCATGGCGTCCCTATCTGGGCGCTTCGGCGTCAGCGGTATTCTGAAGCCGACGATCGTGCGCGGTCAGCGGCCGCCGGGCCTTGATGGTCAGCAGACCGGGTGTCGCCAATCAGCCTCACCCGACTGATATACTGGCGCCGCCATGCTGATCACGAAAGACAGAGATCCCCGCCTGCAGCTCAACGAGGCTGAGCCGTTCGCCATTGATTCGGCCGAAGTGCAGCGCGATGTCGAGCATTCCACCCTCACCAACGTTCTCTGTGAAGGGGCGCCGATCAGCTTCGCCGTCGGCGCCTGTGTCACCCTGTTCACCGGCGCCAACGTGGTGTTCGTCGGCAAAGCAGTCGATGAGTTCCATGTGCTCGATCTGCTCTCGACCGAGAGCGACGACGAGCTGCCGGACGACGAGTCGATCTAGCCGCACGTCGCGGAGGGCACGTGAAGGGACTCATCTTGAGTGGTGGCGCCGGTACGCGCCTGCGCCCCATCACCCATACATCGGCCAAACAGCTCGTCCCCGTGGCCAACAAGCCGGTGCTCTTCTACGGTTTGGAAGCCATGGCCGCGGCCGGCATCCGCGAGGTCGGCATCGTCGTCGGTGACACCCGAGCCGAGATTGAAGCCGCCGTCGGCGACGGCAGTCGCTTCGGCCTCGCGGTGACGTACCTGCCCCAGGCAGCTCCGCTCGGCCTGGCCCACGCCGTCCTCATCAGCGAGCACTTCCTCGGCGAGGAGCCGTTCGTCATGTACCTCGGCGACAACCTGCTCAAAGAGGGCATTGCGCCCTTCGTGGCACGCTTCCAGGCGAGCTCGCCGGATGCCCTTATCCTGCTGCAGAAGGTCGCCGACCCGGGCGAGTACGGCATCGCCGAACTCGTTGACGGCGCCGTGACGCGGCTCGTCGAAAAACCGGCCGAGCCGCGCAGCGATTTTGCCCTGGTCGGCGTCTACCTGTTCACCAGCTCCATCTTTGCCAGCGTCAAGGCGATCACGCCCAGTGAGCGCGGCGAACTTGAGATCACTGACGCGATCCAGCACATGATCGATCGCAATCTGCGCGTGGAGCCACACATTGTCACCGGCTGGTGGAAAGATACGGGCAAGCTCGACGACATGCTCGAAGCCAACCGCCTGATCCTCAGTACCCTGGAGCGCAACGTGGACGTCGCCGCCGTCGTGACCGACAGCAGCCTGGAAGGCCCCGTCGTCGTCGGGGCCGGGTCAAGTCTGACTCGCTGCACGGTGCGCGGACCGGCGATCATCGGCGTCGACTGCCGCCTCACCGACACGTTCATTGGGCCATATACAGCCCTCAGTGACAGCGTTGTTGTCGAACACGCCGAGATCGAGAACTCAATCGTGCTCGATCACAGCCGCATCTGTAACCTGAACGCCCGCATGACCGATAGTCTGATCGGCAAGGGCGTATCCATCGCCCGCTCCGACGCCCGGCCGGTCGCCTATCGCTTCATGGTCGGCGATTCGAGTCAGATCGGCATTCTGTAGGCGCCCGGCACAGCGTCGGCCGCACGGACGAGAGCAAGAGAGAGGAGCGAGCATGATTGAAGGCGTCAAGACCAAGAAACTCAAGGTTATCCCGGACGAGCGCGGGCGACTCATGGAGTGCTTGCGCGCAGATGACGACCTGTTCGTCAAATTCGGCCAGCTCTACATGACGACGACCTATCCCGGCGTCGTCAAAGGCTGGCACGTGCACCACGTGCAGACCGACAACGTTGTCTGCGTGAAAGGCATGCTCAAGCTGGCTCTCTACGATGGCCGCGACGGCTCGGCGACTCACGGCCAGATCGATGAGTTCTTCATCGGCGAGCACAACCCGCTCCTCGTGCAAGTGCCCGCCGGAGTACACCACGGCTGGAAGTGCGTGAGCAGCGACGAGGCGTACGTCGTCAATGCCCCGACCGAGGTCTACGACTATGCACATCCCGATCAGGACGAACTGCCGCACGACACGCCGCTGATCCCGTACGACTGGGGCGTCACGCTACGGTGATGAAGCAACGCCCGCAGCAGCCGGCGGCGACCGCCACGACTTCGCGCCGAGGCCGTACGACCTGGCACTGCCGCGGCGCACTCTGGCGCCGAGGCGGCTCGACCTGGCGTGCAGGCGACATGCTGGGAGGCGCCGCAGGCGCCGTGGACCGGTCAACGTGAGACGCTGGTTCGTGACCGGCGCTGGCGGTCAATTAGCGACCGCCTTTGCCAGCATACTGCCCGACGAGGTCTTTTTGAGTCGCGAGGAAGCCCTCGACATTCGCGACGCCGAAGCAGTCGCAGCGGCCGTGCGTCTGTTTAAACCCCACGTCGTGCTGCACACCGCCGCGTTCACCGACGTTGACGGTGCCGAGAGCGACGAGCAGCGAGCCCTGGCCGTGAATGCCATCGGTACGCACAATCTGGCCGCGGCGTTGCGCGGCACCAACACACCGCTGGTGTACTTCAGTACCGACTATGTCTTCGACGGCGAAAAAGGGGCGCCCTACGTCGAGAGCGACGCCACAAACCCTCTCAACGCGTACGGACGAACCAAACTCGCCGGTGAGATCGAAACACTGGCCTGGGTGCGCGGCATCGTCGTGCGCACCGCCTGGCTGTACTCGACCACGGGCCGCAACTTCGTCAAGACCATTCTTGCTGCTGCCCAGGAACGGGTCGCAGCAGGCTCGGGTGAACCACTGCTTGTGGTCGACGACCAGATCGGCTCACCGACGTACGCCGACCACCTGGCGACCGCGGTACTCGAAAGTCTCGACCGCGGCCTGCAGCCGGGCCTGTACCACATGGCTGGCGGCGGCTCCTGCAGCTGGTGCGAGCTGGCCCGTGAGGTCGTACAGCTCGCCGGTCTGGCGGTCGAGGTCGTACCGATCACGACGGCGCCGGCCGGCCGGCCGGCGCCGCGGCCGGCGTACAGCGCTCTCACCAGTGAGCGCGCCATACTCCAGCTGCCCTATTGGCTCGACGGCGTACGCGCCTGTGTTGACAAGCTTCTCGACGCCGACACCGACAAGAGGCCGGCGACATGAAAATCGTCGTCACCGGCGGAGCTGGCTTCATCGGCTCCAACTTCGTCCGCCACGTGCTGCACCAGCACCCCGACGACGAAGTCGTCGTGCTCGACAAGCTCACCTATGCCGGCAACCTCGAAAATCTCGCCGACGTCGCCGGCGACGGCCGCTTCAGCTTCGTCCGTGGCGACATCTGTGACCACGAAATCGTCGCCGACACGGTGCGCGGCGCCGACGCAATTGTCAACTTCGCCGCGGAGACGCACGTCGATCGCTCCATCAGCGGCCCGCAGGACTTCATTCGCACTGACGTCCTGGGCACACAGGTTCTGCTCGAGGCAGTACGTACCTACGGTCTGGCCCGCTACCTCCAGGTGAGCACCGACGAGGTCTACGGATCGATCGCTGAGGGCTCCTTCGTTGAGTCAGACAAGCTCACTCCTTCGAGCCCGTATTCTGCTAGCAAGGCGAGTGGCGACCTCCTGGCGCTGGCCTACCGGCACACCTACGACCTGCCGGTGCTGATCACACGCAGCTCCAATAACTATGGCCGCTCACAGTACCCGGAGAAGATCATCCCGCTGTTCATCACCAACGCTCTCGAAGGCAAACCGCTGCCGATCTACGGCGACGGCCGCAACATGCGTGACTGGATTCACGTCGACGACAACTGTACTGCCCTGGATCTGGTTCTGCGACAGGGCGTCGACGGTGAAATCTACAATGTCGGCGGCGGCCACGAGATCGATAACCTGCGCGTGACTGAACTGATCCTCGCGCAGCTCGGCTTGGGGCAGGATCTGATACGCTTCGTCCCCGATCGGCCGGGCCACGACCGCCGCTACTCGGTCGACTCGGGCAAGCTGCGGCGCCTCGGCTGGCAACCGCGCATCGCCTTTGCTGAGGGCCTCGCCCAGACTGTCGTCTGGTATCGCAACAACGTCGCCTGGTGGCAGACGATCAAGTCGGGCGAGTACCGGCACTACTATGAGCAGCAGTACGAAGGGATGGTGTGAGGAGAATGAGTGATTTCGTGCTCGCAGAACGCCTGCCCAACGTGACCGAGCTGCGCCGCATCAACGAAAGCGTCGGCTGGCACGATCTCCCTGAAGACGACAACGCGGTCGCTCGCGGACTGGCAGCATCTCTCTACGGCGTAACCGTTACTCACGAAGGCGAAACGGTTGCCTGCGCGCGCGTGATCGGCGACGGCGGCATCTACTTCTACGTGCAGGACGTGATCGTCAAGCCAGCCTGGCAAGGGCACGGTGTGGGCCAGCTGCTCATGGACGCACTTTTGCGTTACCTTCGCCGCACGGTGCCTGACGGCGCCTTCGTCGGCCTTATGGCAGCTGCCGGCGAGAGCCAGTTCTACGAGCGCTTTGGCTTCGTCCGCCGCGACACCGACGAGCCCGGCATGTTCATGATCTGGCAGGGCTGATCAGCTCCGTCGCTGATGACGGCGATGCTGTCGACGTCGGCCTCGGTGTAGCTGTAGCTTCAGAACTTGGCGATGGGGCTGGCGACGGTGGCAGCTTGAGTTCGGCCGGACTCAGAAGACGCCGGCCCCAAGCAAAGGTGTCGTACCAGTAATCACCCTTGGTGCCCAGCGCCGCGATCGTAACACCATCGCTCGATCCGGTTGAGTGGATGAACCAGCCGTTACCCAAGGCAATGCCGGTGTGAAAGATCGTGTTGACGTTCGACTTCGGACCCTGGGGAGCAAAGAAGACAACATCACCGGCCACAAGCTTGGCCATCGGCACCCGTGACTTCGATTCAGCGGCGATGTCGTGCGCACCACGGCCCACGATCGGATAGCCGAAGTGAATCTTCATGACCCACCAGACGAAGCCCGAGCAGTCGAAGCCGCCGTGAGCCTGCGGCCCATACGGTGCGTTGGCGCCCTGCACGGTTGGGTACTCGCCTCCCCAGACGTACGGATAACCGATGTAGTGCAGGGCAAAGGCGACAATCTGCTTCTGCCGCTCACTCAGCGGTGGCAGAACGACCGTGTCGTACTGAGCCAGAGCCGCGATGCGCCAGGGAGTTTTGTGCACGACGTTGAGGGCGGCGTTGAGCATGTAGGCTATCTCGGCCCGGTCGATCACCTGCTGCGGCGAAAGCTCCTCAGCATCAGCGCTGCTGGGATGGTTGAAGCGTAGCCCCAGCGAGCGCGCCGCGATCTCCCAAGGGAGATAGGCCGGCGCGCCGGTCGTCCAGCCCGCATTCGGCTGCCACCCGGCGACGCCCAGGTGGGTCAGCATCGTCCAGTCGGCGCTGCGGCCCTGAAGCTTGACGAAGGACACCAGCGATCGGTCGGCCTCCCACTCGAGCACGCCGTCGTGAGGGCGAAATCCTCCCGCCTTCATTGCCATGAAGCCGAGTCTAAGGGCAATCTGGCAGTACGTGTAATTGGGATCGCTGACCGTCACATCGAGCAGCGGGACGGGTACGACGAGAAGATTCTCTTGGCCGGCGGCCAGAACGAGAGCCTTGGCGAGCTGCTCCCGTGTGCACGGCAGATCGGGCCGAAAGACGGGCCCGTAGTCGACGAGTACCCGGGCGGCAGGGGCATCGGCCGGCCCGAGTTTCGTGACAGCCGTGATGGCGGTATAGGCCCACTGCGTTGTGGGGACGTCGGCGAAGGCAGCAAAGGCTCGCGCCGGCGACAAGCCGGCGAGAGCGAGAAGGACGAGCACCAACGACACGGCATATCCCGGCGACAGGGCACGAGTGACGCGGACCACCACCCTGCCATGGCAGCGCAGACGATCGCGTACAGCATCATACGTAACCACCAGACTCCCTTCGCCATGCCCGAAGTTCACAAGTTCTGATATCGGTTGCCGCGGCCATTGCATGAGCGTCAACCGTACGGAGATGTTCGCGGCCAACGCTAGGATCCCTGACCTCTGAGCGTCAGAATAATCAGCAGGGTAATCGTGCCGGCAGAAGAATTGTCGGAGGAGAAGCTCGAAAAGATGCCGATGACCCCGCGACGTGCCGCGGACGAAGAACGAGTGAGGTGCTCACGACGACGATGGTCCGTTCATGAGAACTGCCGCTTTGCCCTTCGGCTTCCTGCGCCGCCTCGCCCTGCAGCGGCGTTCACCGCGCCGGCTCAGCTGGGCGGCGAGCGTCACCGCCGTCTGCCTTGTCAGTGCAGCCGCGGCGCTGCTAGCGCCGGCGAGCGCCTCTGCCAGCAGCCAGACGATGTTCACACTCGTCGGTCGCGGCTGGGGCCACGGCATTGGTATGAGCCAGTATGGCGCCGAGGGCTACGCCATCAATCAGCCGACCTGGACCTACTGGAACATCATCACCCACTACTACACGGGGGTAACCAAGGGCCAGGTAAGCAACAAGATGATCCGCGTCTTGCTACAGAGCGGCGCCAACAACGCCATGATTGCCGCCACCGACGACTACACGATCACGGCGAGCACGGCCGCGTCGAGCACCGTCACAGCAACAGTTAGCGCCAGCGCCAGCGCCAAGGTGATCTGGTCGAGTTCTGCCAACACGTACCAGGTTGTCTCGGGTACGCATCAGTGGAGTTTTACGTCCGCGCCCGTCTTCAAGCCCGTCGGCAACGCGCTGCTCAAGGTGCTGACGCCGGATGACAATGGCCACACCGGCCGCTATCGGGGCACGGTCAGTGTTCTCCACAGCAGCAGCGGCCTGAGCATCGTCAATTCGCTGCCACTCGAATCGTACCTGCAAGGCGTCGTGCCGCGCGAGATGCCGGCGAGCTGGAAGCCGGCGGCACTCCAGGCCCAGGCAGTGGCCGCGCGTGCCTACGCCTACCGAGCCATAGACGGTCAGGGCACTTTCGACGTGTACTGCGACACGCGCAGCCAAGTGTATGGCGGCTACGACGCTGAAACGACGGCGACCAATCTCGCGGTTACCAGCACCGCCGGTGTCGTCCCACTCTGGGCGGGGAGCGTCATTCAGGCCTTTTTCTTCTCCACCTCAGGTGGCTACACCGAGAACAATGAAAACGTCTGGGGCGGCACACCACTGCCGTATCTGCGAGGAGTCCCCGACCCGTACGACACGATTTCGCCGTACCACACGTGGCCCAACAACCCGATCAGCCGCAGCGCGACCACGGTTGCCGGTCAGTTAGCGAACTACGATTCTGACCTCTCCACCACGAGCATCGGCAGCCTCACGACGATCGCTGTCCTGCAACGCGGTGTTTCACCGCGGGTCGTCAAAGCACTGGTCGTTGGCAGCAGAGGCACGGCCGTCACCGGCGGCACCGACCTGCGTGTGGCGTTGAACCTGCGTGACACGTGGGTCAACATCACCAGCATGTCGCTGGCGCCGGCGGTAGCCGACAAAACGACGATCAGCGCCGACGGCGCGGCTACGTTGAGCGGCGAGATCTACCCGGCCTTGGTCGCCGGCGCGACGGTGACGCTACACTATTACCGCGGTGGCATCTGGCAGACCACTTCAGTGCCGACAACCAGCGTCACCCACACCTACGGCGGCTACTCGATCTCCTCCTCGCACTACACCTGCACGGTCAAGCCGCCGGCGACAACCTACTACTACTTCTCGTCAGGCTCGGCGCAATCGCCACAGACGGTGATTAGCGTGACCAGCGCCGTAACGCCGGCGGTGACGCTGGCGACAACGTCGA
>JBKQWK010000094.1:0-3595 GCA_052139595.1 Thermoleophilia bacterium
GGCTCCGCCAGCAGACTTCGCAGGCGCACCAGGTTGTAGGCCGCGCAGGTGAAGGTGAAGATCGCGGCCACCTTGGCCTTGCCGCGGTGGCGCAGCTTGCGCAGCCCGCCGACGGTCTTCATCCAGCCGAAGCCCTCCTCGATGAGCTTGCGGCGGCGCTGGCTGATCGCATAGCCCCCGTGCCTTGTGGTGCGCCCGTCGATGGCGCTGCAGCGGTCCTTGGCGGCGACGTGCGGGGTGACGCCCAGCTCACGTACCCCGGCCACGAAGCCCTTCGTGTCATAGCCCTTGTCGGCGCCGACGCTCAGGCGTCCGCGCCGGTGGGCGCGCTCCTTGGCCAAGAGCCGCAGACCGGCCTCACGCTCGGCCGTGCCGCTGGCCTGCGTGAGCTCGGCCGCGACGATGAGCCCGTGGCGGTTCTCGGTCAGGGTATGGCCGGCGTAGCAGAGCCTGGCCTCCTTGCCATTGCCCTTGCGTGCGAGCCTGGCCTCGGAGTCCGTCGTGGAGCGGTGCGTCTGGTTGCCGCGGCGCTCGCCGTGGAAGTCGATGTCGGGGTTGCGTCCGCCGCCGGCCGGGGGCTCTTCGCCGTCGTCCTCCTCGATGGGTCGCAGGCTTTTCAGTGCGGCAGCGGCCTCGATGAGGGTGCCGTCCACGGAGAAGTGTTCGGCCGAGAGCAGCTTGTGCGCCTCGGCCTGCCCACGGATGGCGGTAAAGAAAGCGTCGGCCACCTCCGTCGTGAGCAGGCGAGTGCGGTTCTTGGTGAAACTGGTCACGTGGAAGACCGGCTCGTCGAGCGGCAGACCCACGAACCAGCGCAGCAGCAGGTTGTAGCGCAACTGCTCGACGAGGCGCCGCTCCGAGGGGATCGCGTAGAGGATCTGGATGAGCTGCGCGCGCAGCAGGTACTCGGGGGCGATCGAAGGGCGGCCACCGGAGGCGTACAGGGCCTCGAGTTCGGGGCTCATCGCTTCGAGGGCACAGTCGACCATCACGCGGATCGCGCGCAAGGGGTGGTTAGCCGGCACAACGTCTTCGAGCGTCGTCATGACGATGAACCCAGCCTGCCTCTGCTCGTCTCCCCGCATCCCACTTTCCCTATACGTGATTTGCAGGGATTATTCTATCAGATGAAGGCAGTTTCAGGTAGGCAAACCGAGACTGTGGAACCGCGCTGGACGAGTGCGCCGGCGAGTATTTCCGCAGCCTGCTAGACAAGCGTGACGCGTACGCCAGCTGCCTCGATCGCGTCAAGTTCGGCTCGATCTGCATCAACGTCGGTGATCAGTTCGTCGACCTTCTGAATGTCGCAGATGCGGGCGAAGGTAACCTTGCCGATCTTGGCGCTCTCAGTAACGACAATCACGCTCTGAGCGTGATCGAGCAACACCGCCATGGTGTGGGCTTCATCTTCCTGATTGGTAGTGACTCCACCGCGGACACCTATGCCGTTGACACCGACGAAGACGACGTCCAGGTTGAAGCCGTGCAGCGCCGCTTCGGCGAGCGGCCCGAGAAGCTCGTAAGACTCCGCCCGGGCGACGCCGCCGGTGACGAAGAGCTTGAGGTTGCGACGCAAGGCCAGTTCCGAGGCGATGTTCAGAGCATTCGTGACAATTGTTAGGCCGGGCCGGTCGGCGAGGGCCCGAGCGACCTCCGTTGTCGTCGTACCGCCGGTGAAGCCGACGACGCTGACGCCGCCGTTTACGCGCCCAGCGGCAACCACGGCGATGCGCTGTTTGACCGCTCGGTGGGAGCCAGATCCATAACGCAAGGGGAGATCGAGCAGCAGTCCGCTTGCAGTGGCGCCACCGTGTGTCCGTTTCAGCAGGTGCCTTTCTTCGAGCAGTTCGAGATCGCGGCGAACTGAGGCTTTGGAAACGCCCAGACGGGGGGCGAGTTCAGCGATCGCAACTGTGCCGGACTCGGCCAACTCATGCAGTATCCAGCTGAAACGCTCTTCCTGACGCATAAATTTAATCTACCACAGAACTGCGCTAGTGGATGAAGAAATGTTGCTTTACTGTTTGTTTTCTCTTAAAGTGACAGCATATGTACATGTCAAAACGCGATTCATGAATGTTTCCACCTGCATGACGTGGGTCGGTGTGCGACTGGGAGGGAGTGCAGCGGTATGAATTACGTGAGCGAGGAGATCGCGAGTCAGCCATCTATGTGGCGGCAGGCGGCTGAGGTTGCACACGTCGAAGCAAGTTGTCTGCCTGCCAGGGGGCAGCGAGTGGCGATCGTCGGTTGCGGTACCTCGCTCTACATGGCCGAGGCCTGGGCTGCAGAACGGGAACAAGCTGGTCTAGGGGAAACCGATGCGTTTACCCCGTCCGAGGCTTTGCCTCGGCACTACGATGTCGTTGTCGTCTTGACGCGTTCTGGCACCACCACGGAGGTCCTTGACTACGTCAAAAGACTCGATCGCAGCACACGTACGGTGACCATAACCGGTACTTCGGCAAGCCCTATTCTCGAACTCTGTGATGACGCCGTGCTACTAGATTTTGCTGATGAGCAGTCGGTTGTGCAGACGCGATTTGCAACCACCGCGCTTGCGTTGCTGCGAACTCACCTGGGGATCAATGTTGCCCAACTTGCCGATCTTGCTGAAGTGGCTGTGGCTGAGCGGTTGCCGGTAGAACCGACTGCCTTGCGCCAGTTCGTCTTTCTCGGGCACGGCGCCGGTGTCGGTTTAGCGCGTGAGGCGAGCCTCAAACTGCGCGAAGCCGCCGGGGCGTGGACTGAAGCCTATCCATCGACCGAGTTTCGTCACGGACCGATCAGCGCCATCGATACGGCGAGTGTGGTGTGGGCGTTCAGCCCGGCGCCGTCGAGCCTGCGTGAAGCGGTGCGAGCTACTGGCGCCGCTTTTCTGCAGGCCAAACGCGACCCCATGGTTGAACTCGTTGTGGTACAGCGGCTGGCCGTTGCGCTAGCCGAGAGCAAGGGGCTTGACCCCGATCAACCCCGTCATCTCAGTAGATCTGTGATTCTTTCAGGCGACGATCAGGACCGGTAATCATCACCGAGGAGGTAGACGTGATACGCAGTAGGTTGCATACACGAGGGCGTCGAGCGGCGACGTTACTGCTCGCCTTGGTCGTGGCTGTCGCCCTCATTGTCGTAGCCGCTGGGTGCGGCGGCAGTAGCACCAGCAACAGCACTTCGAGTTCGACAGCAACCACAAGCCCCGGCGCTCTGCCTGCGCCGGTGTCGGGCAGCTCGATAACCGTTGCCATGCACTATCCTGCCCCCCCGAAGTCGATGCTGGAGCAGTTCACCGCGCAGACAGGCGTCAAGGTCAACTGGGTCGAGATTGGTTGGGATAACTTGCAGACCAAGATCGCGGCCGCAGCAGGCTCGAATACTTATTTTGCGGACCTCACTGATGTCGACTGGTCCAAGGTCGGCGAGTACTACAAGACGAAGTGGTTCATGCCTCTGAACCAGTACTTCAGCCTGACTTCTCTGAAGGCCGACATGCCCCAGATCGATACATTTGCTTCGCATGGCCAGCTTCTGGGGCTGCCCTTTGACTCCTCGCTCACGGTCACGACGTTCAACACGAAGCTTGCTCAGGCAGCCGGTG
>JBKQWK010000095.1:0-10696 GCA_052139595.1 Thermoleophilia bacterium
AAAGCAGCCGCCCGACCTCCTCGGTGACTGCTGCGAACACCTGCTCTGACGGAGTCCCGCGCGCCACCAGGATCGCGACGCGCTTCAATGCCGCCTGTTCCCCGGCCAGCCGGGCGAGAGCGGCGCGGCTGGGTGCCATCGCTGATCTGTGGGGCAAGGGTAGCGTCGTACGGTCGTGGCTTCTGGAGCTGGCTGCCGACGCCTTTCACAAGGATCCCAACTTGGAGCAGATCACCGGCTACGTTGACGACAACGGCGAGGGTCGCTGGACGGTCGAGCAGGCGATCGAGCTGGCCGTGCCCATGCCGGTGATTGCCGCTTCGCTGTTCGCTCGCTTCCGCTCTCGCCAGCCGGACTCCTTCAGCGCCAAGGTACTGGCGGCATTGCGCAATGAGTTTGGTGGTCACGCCGTCAAAGAGAAAGAGGAGTAGCGTGACCGGCATCGGTTACGAAATCCCCGATATTGGGTCCGGGGTGCGGGTTCAGCAAGCGACGGTGTCGTCGTTTGCCAGCGAGCGGCGTCCCGCGCCGTGCAGCTTGACGATCTTCGGTGCTACTGGTGACCTCACGCACCGCAAGCTCATGCCGGCTCTCTACGACCTCGCTTGCCAGGGTGTGCTTCCCGATACATTCACGATCGTTGGCTACGGTCGCCAGGCACTTAGCGACGACGAGTTTCGCGACGCCCTGCAGCAGGCTGTCGACGATCACTACGGTAGTGAAGCCGTTGACACGGCCTTGTGTCTGCGCATTCTGCATGCTCCTCGCTACGTGCAGGGCCAGTTTGATGATCCAGAAGGATACGAGCGTCTGGCCAAGGTCCTGAATGAGGTTGACCCTAAAGTGCAGGGCAACCGGATCTTCTATGTGGCTACGCCGCCAAGCCTTTTCTCGGTCATCATCGAGCAGCTGGGCAAAGCTGGTCTGGGACGACGCGGCACCGATACCGCCGCCGCCGATCACGGCTTCACCCGTATCGTCATCGAGAAGCCGTTCGGCCATGACCTGGAGAGTGCTGCTCAGCTCAACCGCGCGGTTCAGTCGGTCTTTGACGAAAAGCAGGTCTACCGGATCGACCACTACCTGGCGAAAGAAACGGTTCAGAACATCCTCGTCTTTCGCTTCGCCAACGGCATTTTCGAGCCGATCTGGAATCGGCGCTACATCGATCATGTTCAGATCACCGCTGCTGAGACGCTGGGTGTGGAGCATCGCGGCGCCTATTATGAAGAAGCCGGCGCCCTGCGTGACATGATTCAGAACCATCTTCTGCAACTCGTGGCGCTCACTGCCATGGAACCGCCGGTGGCCTTTAGCGCCGACGCCGTACGCGACGAGAAAGTGAAGGTGCTGCGCGCCGTGCGGCCCATCCCGCCAGCTAAGGTCGATCAGTTCGCCGCGCGCGGCCAGTACGTTGAGGGCGTTGTTGACGGGCAAGCCGTGGCGGGCTACCGGCAGGAGGATCGCGTCGCTGCCGACTCCATCACCGAGACCTTCGCGGCGGTCAAACTGCTCATTGACAACTGGCGCTGGCAGGGGGTGCCGTTCTACGTGCGCACCGGCAAGCGTTTGCCCAAGCGCGTTACCGAGATCGCGATTCAGTTTCACCGGCCGCCTTTTCTGCTCTTTCGAGATGCCGGCGGTAGTGGTGGTGGGCAACTGGCGCCCAACCGCATCGTCATGCGCATTCAGCCGGACGAAGGCATTTCACTCCTCTTCCAAGCGAAGCGTCCTGGGCAACAGGTGGCCTTGGAACCCGTCAATATGGACTTTGCCTACGGCGGCACACTCAGTGAGCTGCCCTTCAGTGCCTATGAGACATTGCTGCTTGACTGTATGGAGGGCGACCCGACGCTCTTTAACCGTGACGATCAGGTCGAGACAGCGTGGCGAGTTCTGGCGCCAATTCTGGCGGCGTGGAAAAGCCAACCGTCACGGGGCATTGCTGTCTATGAGGCCGGCAGTTGGGGGCCGGAGGCAGCCGATCGGCTGGTTGCTCGCGACGGCCACCGCTGGCGGCAGCTCTAGAAGGAGGTCGACGTGCCGATTGAAGTCTTGCCGGACGCCGATGCGGTCGCTACCCGGGGTGCTGAACTGTTTGCCTTTGCTGCTCAGGAGGAGGCGGCGGCGCGGGGCGCCTTTACCGTCGCTCTCAGTGGCGGCGAGACGCCGCGGGCCATGTATCGCATGCTGGCGCGGCAATCGTTTACGCAGAAGATCCCCTGGCGGCGAGTTCACCTCTACTGGAGTGACGAGCGCTGCGTGTCGCCCGATAGTGAGCGCAGCAACTACCGCGCGGCGCACGAGGCGTTCATTCGTCATGTGACTATCCCGGCAGACAATGTGCATCGTCTGGCGGGTGAGGATGATCCGGAGCTGGCGGCACGGGCGTACGAGCAAGTGCTGCTGACGCCGCCCGCACGGCCAAAGCAGTCGACGGCGCCGGTGCCGGCGCTCGATCTGGTTCTGCTTGGCCTTGGCGCCGACGGTCATACTGCCTCGCTCTTTCCGCACAGTCCGGCACTCAACGAAGAAGAGCGCCTTGTTGTGCCCAATGAAGGTGAGAACACAGGCCCGCGGCTGACCCTGACTGTGCCCGTGATCAATGCCGCCCGCCGCGTTGTCTTCGTGGTCACCGGCGCTGCCAAGGCAGGCATGGTCGCCGAGGTTCTTGCCGGACTGCACATCCCTCAGGCGATTCCGGCGCAGCTGATAGCGCCGGAAAATGGAATGCTGACCTGGCTCCTCGACGAGTCGGCGGCGGCCGAGTTAGGTGGCGTTGCGAGGGCGTGAGCTGTCGCTCGCTGCTCCGCCGCCGGGGGCGGTGAGCTTCGTGGTTAGCGATTCATAGGTCGGGTGGTACACTGAAAGAGCAAGCCAGGTGGCCGCGGCAGGGTCGCGTTGCGTCACTCCATGGAGGTCGCAAGGCTCCTCGTCGAGGAAAGTCCGGACACCGCAGAGCAGGGCGCTGGTTAACGACCAGCCGGGGGAACCCGAGGGAAAGCGCAACAGAAAGTACACCGCCAGCGGCCTCCTTCACGAGGTGCGGGTAAGGGTGAAACGGTGGAGTAAGAGCCCACCAGCGGTCTGGTGACAGGCCGGCTCGGCAAGCCCCGCCCGGTGCAAGACCAAATAGAGGAGCGTTTGAGGGTTGCTCGCCCGAAGCTCCCGGGTTCGGTCGCACGAGCCGTGCGGCAACGCGCGGTCTAGATGGATGGCCACTCAACGACAGAATCCGGCTTATCGGCTTGCGCTTGAGAAGCCCCTTCTTCGTCAGGAAGAAGGGGCTTCTTCGCGCGTGGATGCCGAAAGCGGAGCGCCGGTTGGCCGTCTTGCCGACTGGAGGTCGCGGACTGACGGCCGGCCGGCGCGCTTGGTTGCCCTGCTGTTTACGGCGCTTTTCCGTTCACTCGGCGTGATACGCTCCTGATCAGAATGACGGTTGATGGTGGTCACGGGCGTGGGTTGTTGGTGAGCGGCCGCTTTGCGGAGCTTGAGGGCGCCCTCGTGGAGCGCGTCGCCGAGCTCCGCTCGGGCGGTTCGTTGACGCCACTAACGATTGTCGTCGGTTCCGCCGCGGTGGGTGGTCGTGTCGGCGACCTCTTGGTGCGGCGGCTCACGGCACTCGCTAACGTCAAGGTGGTTACCTTGGCGCGTCTGGCTGCCGACCTCGTCACGCAGGCGCGGCAGGCGCCGCCGGCCCCGCTCACGGGCTTTGCCCGCGAGCGGCTTGTGCGGCGCCTGGTTGCTGCCCGCTCGGGCGTCGGTTTCGCCTACTTCGGCTCCGTCAGTGGACGACCGCATTTTGCGCGTGCCCTTGCCGCGACGTTTGCTGATCTGCGCCAGGCACGTGTGGACCCGGCCGTCGACTGGGCAGTGCTCGCCAGCGGCGAACGTGCTGGTAAACCAGCGCCTGCCGGTGTTCCGGCGACGCCGGCTCTGGCCAAGGCCGCCGACCTGCAATGTCTATACGCCGCCTACTGCGAGGAGCTACGTTGCCGGGGGCTGGCGGACGATGCCGGGCTGTTTGTCGAGGCGGCGCTGGCCGTGCGCGCAGGTGCCGCTGTGATCGGCAGTGCCAGCGCTGCCACCGGTGTCCTTTCGCCGGAGTCTCGCCCGCAGGTGACCGGCGCCGCCGTGGCTGCGCCCGAAGCGGCTTCTATTCTGTACGGTATCTACGACCTCAACGCGGTTCAGGAGGCGCTGCTCGTCGAGTTGCTTACGGCCGGAGCCGATCTCTTTGTACCGGTTCCCCGGTCAAGTGCAGGCGAAGGGGCGGTGGCCTTGGTGGCGGCTCGCTCGGCCGGGCTCGTCGAGCGGCGTCTAGAGGCCCCGCCGGTGACGAGCGATCGCGATCGCCTCGCCGCTCTGTGGCAATCACCATCACCTTCGACGTTCGAGCCGCTGGTGTTTATCGGCGACGGGTCGCTCGCGGTTGTTTCGGTCGCCGATCAGCGCAGTGAGGCTCGTGAGGCGACACGGGCCGTTCTGGCGGCCGCAGCCGCAGGCGCCGCTGTTTGGGACTGTGCGGTTGTTGTGCCGCACAGTGGTGAGGTCGAGCGTTTGGCCACGGCGCTGGGCGCGGCCGGGCTGCCGGTCGCCTGTCGTTGTCCTGAGCGATCTGTGGGGTCGAGGCTGTTGCTGCGCCTGTGCGACTGTCTGGCGCCGGAGGCGGGTGCACCATTCGCGCGTCGCGCCGTCGTTGACCTTATCCATGCTGCCCCGCTGCGCGACTCTCAGGCGACGCCGCGTGAAATGGCCCTCTGGCTCGATGAATCGCGGCGCGCCGGGGTTATCAACGGCGTCGATGAGTGGAACGAGCGTATTGGCCGCAGGCGCCGTGGTCTGGGGTGCCGCTTGTCCGAACTCCAGGGTGAGCCGGCGAATGTGCACGCTGAGCCGGATTCGCTCGTCCCGGACGACGACGAAGAAAGAGAAAGGCTTGAGCTGTTGCGTCTGCGGCTGGCGGCGGTGTCGGGTCTAGAGGCTGCTGTCGAAACGCTGACGCGAGCTTGCGCCGGCCTGCCCGATCGTGCCGGGTGGGACGTGTGGGCGGCGGCCTTGAGCGACGTAGCGGCGGCCGTCTTTGCCGCTCCGGCGGCGGCGGCCGTGAGCGACGTGGCCGGTCGCTTGCAGGCGTTGAGCGTGCTCGATGAGGAGGTTGAGAGGAAGGACGTGGCGGCCGCGCTGCGTGAGCAGCTCGCGGCCGCGACTGTACCCGAGGGCAGGATCGGGCGTGACGGCGTGGCGGTGCTCACGCCCCTGGAGCTGCGTGGCTTGCGTTTTCACACGGTGGTCTTCACCGGCCTCGCCGAGGATGGTTTTCCTGTGCGCGGCCGAGCCGACCCTCTTTGCGGTGACGGCGAGCGACGTCGGCTTGGTGAGGCGCTGGGTACTCGTTTGCCGCTGGCCGAGTCGCGCGATGCCGAGTCGCTCGTTCTCTTTGCGCTTGCCTGCGAGGCGGCGCGAGAGCAGCTGACGCTGCTCGCGCCGCGCAGCGACGTCGCCACCGGCCGCCCGCGCTTGCCGTCACGGTTGCTGCTGCGACTCGCCTCTCTTGCTGCCGGCCATCCCGTGGGGCTGGATGAGTACTTGAGCGGGATACCGCTGGCGCCGGTCTGGCGTCACGTCAGTGGTGGGCCGGTGTACTCTGATGGGGTAGCGACCATCTGGCTCGATGCGGAGGAGCGAGATAGCGCCGCGCTGCTCGCGCTTTCTGAGCGCGGTGGCGGCGCGGCGAAACGCGACTACCTGGCGGCTGTTCTGGCTGACCCCGCCGCGACGCTGCGTCGGCTCGGCCAGTGGCAGGCTGCCCGTGATCTTCAGCCTGGCGCCTGGGACGGGCTGCTCGGCGAGGCGGCGCGGGCCGCGCTGCAAGCGCGGCATCCGTTCACCGCCGAGATGCATCCCACGCGCCTCGAACGATACATCGGCTGCCCGTTTGCCTTTCTGCTGCGTGACGTGATCGGTCTCGAAGCACCGGAGGAGCCGGACGAGAGTCTCGAGATGGACGGGCGCGAGTTGGGCATCCTCGTCCACGAGATTTTGCAGCGCGTTTACACGGCAGTGATGACGAACAACCTCGACCTCGACGCCACTCTCCGTGAGGTCACCGCTGCCTGGCAGGTCTGCTGTGCCGAAGCGGAGCAGCGCGGCGTCACTGGCGCTCCTTTTTCGTGGAACGTGCGGCGGGCGATGCTGCTGCAAGACCTCCACGAGTGCGTACGCCGCGACCCGATGTTTGGCGACGGCGGTCACCCTGTGGGTGTCGAGTGGCGTTTTGGCGAAGCGGCGAAGCGGCCCGTGAGTCTCACGGTCGCTGCCGGGCGGCAGGTGCGCTTCGCCGGCCGCCTCGATCGCGTCGATCGCACCGTTCGCGGGGCGCGCATCATCGATTACAAGACCGGCAAAGGTGACACCGAGCAGAAACGACTCAAGAAGCAGCTCGGTGTACAGCTCCCGGTCTATCAGCTCGCGGTGCGTCAAAACGGCGGCGACGAGTACGATGAGGTCGCCTGTCTCTATCGATTCGTGACGCGCAGGGGCGGTTTTCGCGATCTGCCACTCAGCGAGGACGAAGCGACCGCCGGTAGTCGGCTGAGCGATCTTGTCAGTGCGGTTGTGAACCTGGTCGACGGCGGCGTTTTTGCGCGCTCACCAGCCGCCGGCTGCGAGTTCTGCGACGTTGCGTATGCGTGTGGCGTGAGTGCCTGGACGCGGGCGCGCAAACGCGGGCATGAGGCACTGCAGAGTCTCGTGAGCCTGCAGGCCCTCGGATCCACGGAAGAAGGCGGCGATGTCGACGTCTGAGCGCGAGGTCTGCGATCGAGACGTCCGCGACCGGGTGAGCGGCGATTTGCAGACCAGTTTTCTGCTTGAAGCGGGGGCCGGTACCGGCAAAACCAAAGTTCTCGTCGAACGCTACGTCAGGTGCGTCCTCGACCCTGAGAACGGCACCGGCGACGTGCGCCGCGTGGCCGCGATCACGTTCACCGAGAAAGCCGCCGGCGAGTTGCGGCAGCGCGTGCGTGAAGCGTTTGAAACGCGTGCTCAAAGCGCGGCGCCGGCCTCCGCCGAGACCGCGGCGATCGCGCGTGCTCTGGAGACTCTCGACGATGCGCCGATCAGCACCATCCACGGCTTCGCTGGTCGCCTGCTACGCGAGTTCCCCGTGGAGGCGGGCGTCGACCCCGCCTTCGAGCAGCTCGATGGGCTTGCCTCCGAAATCGAACTCACGCGTCTGTGGGAGGAGTGGCTCACGCAGCTGGCCAGCGAAGATGTTGCCGCCGCCGAAACCGTGGCTGAGGCTCCCCTTGGCTCGGTCGTACGCGAGTCACTTGTGCGCCTCCTGCGGGCGGGTGTGAAACTCGGGGATGTGCGTGCGCTGGCGATGGGCGCCAAGGGCGTGTTCGGTGAGCGCTACGACATTGAGCCAGTAGCTGCGTCGGTGGGTGAACCCGATCTCGCTCGACGCTTGAACGAGCTGAAGGCGCCGATACTGCGGTTGCGCGAGTTCTGCGCCACCGCCTGCTCCAACCAGACCGACAATGGGTTCACGGCCGCCATGGAGCTGGTCGAGGCCGGCGAGCTGCTGCTTGCGCAGCGGATCGACGATCTCGACCAGCTGGCGGCGGCGCTCTACGCTCTGCCCGTCAAGACCGCGGCCTCGTCCCCCGGCGGCACCAAACTCAACTGGAGTGCTGCCCTCGGTGGTAAAGACGAGCTGCAGGCACGTTATCGGCAGCTCGTGGAAGCAGTGGCCGCGCTGCGCGACACCTATGCCGAGTTCGTCACAGGGCTTGCTGTTGCCGTGGCGGATGCGTTTTCGCGTTGGGCTGGCGCCACGCAGATCGGCCTCGGGTACCTGGACTTTACCGATCTGCTCGGACGTTTGCGCGACTTGCTGGCGCACGACCTCAGCACGCGACGAGCGTTGCAGCAGCGTTTTCGCTACCTGCTCGTCGACGAGTTTCAAGATACCGATCCGTTGCAAGCTGAGGTCGTCTTCTTTCTCGGCGAGCGCGAACCGCTGGCCGCAGATTGGCGTGAGGTTGTGCTCGAGCCCGGCAAGCTGTTTGTTGTCGGTGATCCCAAACAGTCCATTTACCGCTTTCGGCGAGCCGACATCTCGCTTTACGACGAGGTGAAGGCGTTGATGGGCAGACAGCCTGAGGGTAAGGGCGTGGTGACCGCGATCACGCAGAACTTTCGTACCACGCCGGCTGTGGTGGCATGGGTCAACAACGTGTTTGCCGACGTCTTTGACGGCGACAAAGCTGAGGGCCGGCAGCCCGGCTACCAGTGGGTAGAGCCATATCGGCCGCCGGTCGACGGCTCCCGGGTTGTGGTCCTGCTCGGTCGCGAGTACGGCCGGCGCGGGTCCGGCGGCAACGATGCTGCCCGCCGCGACGAGGCGCGAGCGCTGGCTGGCTTGCTGATCGCGATGCACGATACGACCACGGCGCGCTGGCGCGTGCAGAACAGAGATGCGGCGGCGGGCTCGGCGATCGCGACAGGCGCTGTGGCGGGCGCCGCCGACAACGAAGTCACGCGCCCGCCACGCTGGGGCGACATCGCTCTTCTCTTTCGCACCACCACCAGTCTCGAGACGTATGAGCAGGCTCTGCGCGAGGCGGGCGTGCCGTATCGTGCAGACGGTGGCACCATGTACTTTGCGCGCCGCGAGGTCGCCGATGCACTGCTCTGCCTGCGGGTTGTCGACGATCCGGCTGATGGACCGGCATTGTACGGCGCCTTGCACTCGTCGTTCTTCGGTTTCAGCGACGACGATCTCTTTCTGTTCTCGGCCGCCGGTGGGCGCTTCGACCTCTTTGCCGGCGAGCAGCCGCCGGGTCATGACGCGATGGTTGCGGCGATCAACACCTTGCGCCGATTGCATGAACGGCGCGCCGAACTCGAGCCGTACGAGATGGTCGCCGAACTCCTGCGGTGCGCGCATGGTAGGGAGTTCTTTGCCGCTGCCGGGGCTGGCGCGGCACAGGCGATCGCCAATCTCGAGAAGCTGATCGAGCGGGCGCGGGCGTTTGCCGATGCCGGCGGTGGTGGTCTGGGGGCGTTCCTGCGTTGGGCCGGCGAAGCTGGTGACGTTGCTGGTGAGCAGGAGTCACAGATTGGCGACCAGGACGATGTGGTTCATTTGGTCACTATCCACAAGGCGAAAGGTCTCGAGTACCCGATCGTTGTCGTAGCCGGTGGCGCTCTGGCCAGCGGCAAGGGCACGGGCAGCGAGCTGATTGTCGACCGCTCGCGGCGGCGTTTGGCGATCAAGCTCAAAGCGGAGCTGCCCGGCAGTGCCGCACGCGCGCTCGAGTCGCGAAGCTATGCGGCTCTCAGTGCGCGTGAGAAGGAGATGGCGCAAAGCGAAACACGGCGACTCTTCTATGTGGCGGCGACACGGGCTCGCGACTGGCTCGTCATCACCAACTTCGGCAAGCTGACGACGCAGAAAGGCGATCCTTCTGCCAGCACTATGCTCGGGTCGATCGCGGACTCCCTGCCGCCGGCGGGGCCGATCCCCCCGGCAGCGGAGCGCGACGAGGACGGGGTACTGGTGCTGCCGGCGGCCGAACCGTCGGCACGTGCCGAGCTTTCGGAGGCGCCGGACGCCGCGACCATGGTCGCGGCCCGCGGCGCCTGGCTGTCTGAGCGAGAAGATTTATTGCGGCGAGCCGCCCGACCCTTCCGGGCCACCAGCCCGAGCGGCTTGGAACAGGTCGACGACGAGATCCGTCGCGGCGGCCCCGGCGCTCCTTCCGGACGAGCACGCGCACTTGCCCTTGGCACTGCAGTGCACCGCATCCTGGAGCTGTGCGACCTCAACGACGAGTCGTCACTCAGCGGCCTGGCTGTATCGGTGACGCGCGAACTCGGCTGGCCGGACGTGGCTGCGCGTGCCGCTGCGCTCGCCGGCGCCTGCTGGCGGTCTGCGC
This sequence comes from Thermoleophilia bacterium, assembly GCA_052139595.1. Classification (GTDB taxonomy): domain Bacteria; phylum Actinomycetota; class Thermoleophilia; order UBA2241; family UBA2241; genus JBKQWK01. The sequence goes on from JBKQWK010000095.1 coordinate 9,951, forward strand.
CGGTGCGTGCGGCGGCAGTCAGCCCTGAGGTCTACCGCGAGCTGCCGGTGGCGACCCTTCTCGACGACGCCGTGGTGAGCGGCGCCGTCGACGTGCTCTATCGCGATGGCACGGCGTGGTTGGTGGTCGATTACAAGACCGATCGCGGGGCCGACAGCGGCGAGTTGCGCCGGCGCTACACGCCTCAGGCGGCCGCCTACGCTGTCGCCGTCGAGGCGGCCACCGGCGGCGTTGTGCGTGAGATTGTGTTTGTGGCCGCCGGCGGGGCCGACGAAGCCGATCCTGTCGCCCTGGTCGTCACCATCGTAGTCGACGACGCGTTGCGCGCGCTGGCGTTGCAGGAAGTCAGGGCAGCTGTGGCCGAGCACCGCGGCGTCTCCGCCGACGAGTTCATGACGGGCGCACCGGTCCATGTCGGTACGTCCACGACGGGCACGGCGGGTCAGAATAGGGCAATGCCGTGAGCGGCACCGTTGCTGAGATGGTCGCTGCTCTGGGCCTCTCGCCACACCCCGAGGGTGGGTTCTTTCGTGAGACGTATCGTGCCGAGTCTACGGTGCTGACCGGCAAGGGTCCCCGCGCAGCTTGCACAGCCATTATCTTTCTCTTGACGACGGCACAGCCGAGTCACTTTCATCGCCTCAGCAGCGACGAACTGAGGATACATTGCGGCGGTGGTGTCACTCAGCTGCTGACGCTGCTGCCGGCTGGTCGCGCCGCCAGCGTTCTGCTCGGCAGTGCGCTGC
>JBKQWK010000096.1:0-16555 GCA_052139595.1 Thermoleophilia bacterium
GGCGGCGCCGCCAAGCCGGTCGGCCAGCGCCGTACCCTCCACAATCCCCAATTCGTACCAGCTCACGTGGTCAGGACGCAGTGCGGCGACAGCCGCCAGGTCAGCGTCCAGATCCGCCTCGCCCTGCCCCATCAACCCAAAGATCAGGTCAACGGAAAGGTTGGCGACACCGGCAGCACGCAGACGGCGAAATGCCGTTTCTGGATCGGCGTGCGCGTGCCGGCCGAGCGCTGTCCTCTGGCCGGCTTGAAAGCTCTGCACACCGAGCGAGATGCGCCGCGGGAGCAGAGAAGCGACCGTGCGCTGGGACCGTTGTGACTGGTCGGCCGCAGGCCGTAGTTCCGGCCGGCGGACGGCCGCGCCATCCGGCCCGCCGGCCGCCCACTCGGCGAACGTTTCATCCACATCCTCGGGGTTCGTCTCGATGGTCACCTCGGCGTGCGGCGTCAGATACGGCGCAAACGCCGTCAGCAGACGGTCGAGGCGCGCCGGCCCGAGGAGCGACGGCGTTCCGCCGCCAAGAAACAGCGTCTCGAGGCGGCGCACTGGCAGGCGCGCCGCCTCCCGCCGCCACTCGACAAGCACCGCGTCAACGTACCGGTCAAGAAGCGCCGGGTCCGGCTGCTCACCGGTCGCCAGCGAGTAGAACTCGCAGTAGTCGCAGCGCGCCCGGCAAAATGGCACGTGCACGTACATGTGCCGGACCGAGCCGCCGAAGGCCGGCTGGACACCGGACGACTGGCCGGCGACAGCGTTCGCCGCGACGAGTGACTGGCCGGCGACAGCGTTCGCCCGGCTCACGCGGTCGGCACCCGAAAGTGCAGCGAGCTATCCCGCTCCTCGACGAGGATGCCGCCGTTCTTCTCGATCACCCGACGAGAAGCGACGTTGCTGATGGCGCAGTCAACACGCGCCGGGTTGATGCCGAGTTCTGCCGCCAGCGGCAGGACGGCCGCCAGCATCGCCGTCGCGTGCCCCTGCCTGCGCGCGCCAGGTCGCACTTCGTAACCTATATGTCCGCCGCGTCGCCGCAAGTCGCGGCTCAGGCGGTGGCGGATGTTGAGGCGGCCAAGGTATTCGTCGCCGTGCAGCCACCAGAGAATCGTCTGTGGGACCCAGCCGTCCGACGGTGGCGCGTAGGGCTGGGTGCCAATGAGACGCGTAACGTAGGCGAAAGCTTCGCCGGGTGTCTCTGCGTCAGCACGAAGGGCGGCGACGTAGCGGGCAAACTCGGCTGGATCGCGCAGAAGTTCAGCCGGAAGCTTGCGATGAAGAAGACCCTCGCTGTGATACTCATTGAGGGCTACGAGAAACGATCTGTGGCAGCTCGCGGCGGGCGACGCAAGTCGCGGCCCGACGGCCCGGTGCGCCGCCCGCCAACCGCCGCCGGCCATCAACGGTCTTTGCCACTCGAGTCAAGCTCGAGCACCGCCAGAAACGCCTCCTGCGGCACTTCGATGGTGCCGATCTGCTTCATGCGCTTCTTGCCCGCCTTCTGCTTCTCGAGCAGCTTGCGCTTGCGGGAAATGTCGCCGCCGTAACATTTGGCGATGACGTCCTTGCGCATCGCCTTGACCGTCTCGCGAGCGACGACGCGGCTGCCGATTGCTGCCTGCACAGCAACCTCAAACAGCTGGCGGGGGATCTTCTGACGCAACTTGTCGACCAGAGCTTTGCCGCGCAAGTGGGCGTTGGCACGCGGCACGATCAGCGAGAGCGCGTCGACGGCCTCGCCGGCGAGCAGAATATCGAGTTTGACGAGATCGCTCTGGCGATAGCGGCTGAGTTCATAGTCCAGAGAAGCATAGCCCTTCGTACGCGATTTGAGGTGGTCGAAGAAGTCGAGCACGATCTCGCTCAGCGGCAGCTGGTAGTGCATCTCGACGCGCTCCGGCGAAAGGTACTTCATGTCGACGAAATCGGCCCGGCGGCCCTGGCAAAGCTCCATGATCGCGCCCACGAACTGCGTCGGCACGATGATGCTCGCCGCCACGTAGGGCTCCTCGATACGTTCGATAACCCCTTCGGCCGGCATCTCTGACGGATTCCGTACGACGACCATGCTGCCGTTGGTCACGTAGACGTGGTACTCAACGTTGGGCGTCGTCGCCAAGAGTTCAAGATCGTACTCACGCTCAAGACGCTCACGCACGATATCCATGTGCAGCAGACCGAGAAAACCGACACGAAAGCCGAAACCGAGCGCTTTGCTGCTCTCGGGCTCGTACACCAGGGCGGCATCGTTGAGCTTGAGCTTCTCGAGCGCGTCGCGCAGCTCCTCGAACTTGTCGCCCTCGGTCGGGAAAAGACCACAGAAGACCATCGGCTGCACGACCTTGTAGCCGGGCAGACCGACCGCGGCGCGGCGCTTGCGACTGACGATCGTGTCACCGACGCGCACCTCGCTCACATCCTTGACGCCGGTCATGATGTAGCCGACCTCGCCGGTTTCGAGAGCCTGAGCGGCGGTCGGTTCCGGGCCGAAGTAGCCGAGTTCTTCGATCTCGGCCACTTGCCCGGTGCCCATCATTTCGACCTGCTCGTGGGCTGTGAAGCGACCGTCAACGACACGCACATAGGCAACCACACCGCGGTACTGGTCGTAAACGCTGTCAAAGATGAGCGCCCGCGGAGCGCCGCCGACGTCGCCTGCGGGCGGCGGCGTACGCTGCACCACCGCCTCGAGCACGTCCTCCACTCCCTCACCGGTCTTGGCGCTGATGACAAGAATTTCGTCCGGCGTCGCACCGACCAGCTCGTGGACTTCCAGTTCCACCTCGGCGACATTGGCCGCCGGTAAATCGACCTTGTTGAGCACAGGGATGATCTCGAGGTTGTTCTCAACCGCGAGGTAGGCATTGGCCACCGTTTGCGCCTCAACGCCCTGCGTACAGTCGACGACCAGCACAGCGCCCTCGCAGGCCGCCAGACTGCGCGAAACCTCGTAGGTGAAGTCGACATGACCGGGCGTGTCGATCAGGTTGAGCTGATACTGCTGCCCGTCGTGCGCCGTGTACATGATGCGCACGGCCTGCGCCTTGATCGTAATGCCGCGCTCGCGCTCAAGATCCATCTTGTCGAGCAGCTGCTCCTTCATATCGCGAGCTTGAACGGTACCGGTCATCTCGAGAATGCGGTCGGCAAGGGTCGACTTCCCATGATCAATGTGGGCGATGATGCTGAAATTACGGATGTGATCCAGGGTTGTCATGCAGAAGTTCGGCTTTCGCGGTCGATTCGCTGGCGATCAACGATGTCTGTCTTCGTAGTGTCCCAGTGTGGCGACGCGCTGACAAGCGAGTCGGCCGAGATTCGTGTGGAGCTAGCCAGCCCGCGCTCGGCCTGACCGGCGCAAGAGGGACGCGAGCTGACTCAGCTCGTCGATCCGCAGCAGCAAGGCGGTGGCAAGATAGGCTGCGGCGCCGGCCACGACGACGGCGAACAGCGCCATCATCAAGCGCACTTCACCCTGCTGCGCGAAGCCGCGCAACGCTGCCCACACGAGCAGGCTGACGGCAGCGAGCGCGGCGCCACAGCCGCTCATGCGCAGCGCCGAGCGGGCGATACGGCGCCCGTCAACCAAGCCAATCTGGCGCCGCATCAGCCAGACCAGGGCGGCAAAATTGAACAGCGACACGAGTGATGTGCTCAGGGTGATGCCCCCCACCCCCAGCGGCTTGTACAGTACCAGATCGAGTACGCCATTGAGAGCCAGGTTCACGAGCGCCACCGACAACGGCAACCATGGTCGCTGGAGACTCTGAAAGCCGCGGTTGAACATGATGTTGGCGTTGGCAAAGACGAGGCCGGCGGCGAAGAAGGCCAGCGCATAGGCGACCTCGTGCGTTGACGCACCCGTGAATCGTCCGCGCTGGTAGATCAAACGCACGATGGGGTCAGGCAGGGCGATAAACCAGACGACAAACGGCAAGGTCACAAACAGTACCTGCCGCGTGCCCAAGCTGATGGTCTCGCGAAAACGCCCCATGTCGTTAAGCGTGGCAAAGCGTGCGAGGCTGGGAAAGAGCACCGAGCCAATCGTCACGGCGAAGATCCCTTGCGGCAGCTGGTAGAGGCGAAACGCATAGCCAATTTGCGCTGCCGCTCTGCCGCTCACGAACTGAGCAAAGAAGGTGTCAATGAGGGCGTTGAAGTTGAGGATGCCGAGCGTCAGCGTGATGGGAACCATGAGCACCAGCACCTTGCGCAGCAACGGATCACGCAGGTCCAGCTTGAGACCGAGTTTAAAGTCGAGACCACGCGTCGCCCAGAGAATGAGCACCAGCTGCACCGCCGTGCCGACAAGCATGCCCCAGGCAATCGCTGAGACTCGCGGCTGGGCGGCGCTGCCGTGGAAAAGTGCAATCGTGGTGATGATAACGGCGTTCCAGACGACGCTCACCACGGCTGGCATGGTGAATCGTTCAAAGCTGTAGAGAACGCCGTTGACCACACCCGAGAGGCTGAGCAGGAGGATGATCGGCAAGAGCACACGCAAGAGGCCGCCGGCAAAGCTCTGCATGGCGGTCGTCTGCGTCAGTTTCGGATACACGAGGTGCGCTACCCAAGGTGCAATGAGCAGCAGCAAGGCGGTCACGCCACCGACGACCACGAGCATGAAGCCCAGCAGTTTGGCGGCTAGGTCATGCGCCCGTTCATGGTCGCCTTTGGTGAGCAGACCAGTGAAGACAGGCACAAAGGCCGCCGCAACGGCCGCATCGGCGAACAGCTGGCTGACCAGATTGGGGATTACGGCCAGCGACACGTAAACATCGTACTTGAGCGCCGTGCCGTAGTACTTGGCAGTGATCACCTCACGGGCCAGGCCAAGCACACGCGAGGCCGCCGTCGCGATAGCAACAATGAGTGCCGCGCGGGCGAGCTTCTTCTGCCGCGAGAAGCGTTCTACCGGCGCCGCCGTCGTGGCCAGCGCCGCGGTCGTAGCCGGCATCGCGGTTGTGACCGGCATCGCCGTCGTAACCGCGGCCGACGCGCCCGAACCTTCGAGCGGCGCTGTTTGCGAATGCGGCGCGGCGCGCGCCAAGCCAGCCGACGCGAGTTGCACCGTGCCATCGGCACGAACGGCGGCGTTGGCAATCAGGTCGTGGCGTTCGTCATAGCCACGGTCGCCGAGACGGACCGTGCCGCTACCCTCAATGTCAACCGTGTAGCGATACCAGGCCATCGTCCACAGAAAGGTGACCGCCAGCGTCTCGCCGCCAACACCGACATGCACGGAGGGATCGCCGAGGTACGCCGTCGTCTCGGCGACCTTCTTCGGCACCGAACTGACGTTGAGCAGGTCAACACCGCGTTGCAGCAAGGCGAGCGTGGCGTCGGTCAGATCGGGAACATCGCTGGACGTACGATGGTCGGCAAGCACGACCGTATCTGGCGTGGTCGCACGCTGCTCTGCCAAAGACCGTTCAGCATCGGCCTGGTCACGCCCGGGCATAGTGGCACTGAGATCATCCTCGTCACTCGCGTCCGGCTCGCGATCCCAGTGGAAGTGCGCCTCGCCCGGCGGCGCAATCGACGCACCAGTAGCGTCGGCGGCGTGAGCGTCGCCGGGGAGCGCCGGCGACGGCTCGGCGACGGCGCCGTCGAACTGTCGCTGCAGACGCGCCACGCGTGCCGTCAGTTCGGCGCGCTCAGCTTCGGCACGGGCGAGCTGCGACTCAAGACGTTCGATCTGAGTTTCTTTGTCTTTGAACGCTCGCCAGAAGGCGTCGCTGTCGCTGCGAACCGCCTTCGGTCGCGGGGCTAGCGTGCCGACAGAGATAGCCACTGGCTGGCCAACTTCAGCAGTCGCGGCGCCGCTGCAAAGCGAGCAGATGAGAAGCTCTTGACCATCGTCGCCGACGACGCGCTGGGTCCATTCGCCGGCCAGCAGTGTGCGCCCACACTGGGCGCAGACAGGGCCGGCTGTGCTGTCTTTAGCGCGACCGAACAGTCCCATGAGCGCGTCTCCCGTGGGCGATGGGTCTAGCGGATTGCGGAGGAAGCCGGCGGCGGGAGCCGCAAGCGGCGCGTCATCTTCCCCGACGTCAACCGCAGGAAAGCCATGTGCCGCCTACCCACCGACCATGCGACCGGCGCAAGCTACCGACCTGCATATGGTCCCTCCGGGCCCGCTCCGCGAACTCGCGAGGCACCAGAGCTGTTCGTGGCCCGCTTTCTGTGACCCCACCCAGCAACTACGCTCCTCTCACGCCAGCTTGGTTCTGCAGCCTGAAAATCATCGGCCGCGCAAAACGAGCTGCGGACGCGACGATACTAGTAGACCAGAGAACCGGCAAGCCCGCCGCAGGCGCACTGGCCGGCAGCAAGCGCGATGGCCGCTTAGCCGCCGAGGCGGGCGAGCGTGTGAGCGACGCGACTCTTGCGCCGCGCGGCGGCATTGCGATGAATGACGCCTTTGGCGGCAGCTTTGTCGATCTTCGAACTCAGCTCAACGGCCAATTTGGTGGCCGCGTCGCCGTTGCCCTCGCCCACCGTAGTCTGAAGCTTCTTGAAGAGCGTCTTCAGTGATGACTTGACTTGACGGTTGCGCAGAGTCTGCCGCTCGGCGAGCCGCATGCGCTTCTCTTGCTGCTTATTGTTCGGCACGTGATTCCTTCGTTACGGAGAGGAGATCGTTCAAGCGATGCATGGTATCACGCCGGCGCGACAGCGGGCAAGCCTGATGGACAAGCAAACGCGCCGGCAAGGAACCTACCGGACGGCCGGCAGCGAGCACATCGACTCAACCGCATGGCCAGGGAGCGAGCGCATCGACCGGCTGCGTGAGCACGATGGCGGCCGCGGCGAGTACGCTGACCCCGCGGCCGCCCTAGTCCAGCCGGGCGAGGCGCGCGACAGCCATTTCGAGTACGAGCCTGTCGGTATCGGCTTCGGGCTCGAGAGCCAGCGTCGACTTGCCGCGCATTGCCGTTTCGGCCTCGGCCAGAGCAACCAAGGCGCGGCCCAAGGAGCGACGATCGAAGTTGCCGCGTTGCTCGGCGAGCTTCTGCGCCGTGAAACTGTGAACGCCCAGCTGCTTGACAATCTCCGCCGGCGGCGACTCGGGCATGAGTTCGACAACCGCCGCCAGATTCCGAACATGCTTGAGCAGAGGGTAGAAGGCTTCACTGGCCTCAGTGCCACCGGCGAAGAGCGTCTCCAGTGCACGAAAAGCCGCGACTGGTTGGCGTTTGCCGACGGCATCGGTAAGGTCCCAGATCGCTGCGTCGACTCCTGGCGTACAGACAGCCATGATGTCGTCATCGCTGACCTCGCCGCCGCCGACATAGGCGGCGAGCTTTTCGACCTCAGCCTCGACCAGGTCAGGCTCGCCACCAACCAGATCGAGCACCCGCTGAGCCTGCTGACGGTGCAATTTGCAGCCGCGCTGCGCAGCGAGCTTCTGAACCCAGCCGGCGAGCAGCCATCTCTTGGGCAGATCGTAGCGCAGCACCTCGCCCACGCCCTCGATCACCTTATGCAGTTTATCGGTCTTCAGCCAGGTCGTCGCCACCAGACAAAGACATGCTTCTGGCGCCGGATCGTTGAGGTAGTGAGTGATGACCACGCGTTCGGCGCTTCTCCAGGCGTCGGCATTGGCAACGACAATCAAGCGAGTACCAAGCATGAACGAGGCGGTATTCGCGGTAGCAATAACAGTCGCCGCCGGGTCGCGGCTGGCGTCGAAGACACTGACGTTGAACTCGCTCGCCGTCTCAGTAACGACCCGGCGCCGCAGCTTGGCCACAGCACGACGCACCTTCGGCTTGTCACTGCCGAGAATGAGGTACGCGGGCTTAAGGGGTGCGGCGGTCATCGTTGCCTACAGAATAGCACGCCCTGTTGACGACTCGACGTGCCGACGACCGACCGGTAGAATCCCGCCAACCTGGTGTCGCAAGGCGTGCCACACCACCACTCGGGAGGACCGCGTGACGATGCTCCGTGCCCGGCTCCGCACAGACGACCGATGAATGTCGTGCCCCTTCCGGTCCTGGCTCGATGAACATCGTGTCCCTTCTAGTCCTCGGACTCGTCACCTTGGTACAGCTCACGTTGATGGTGTGGGCGATCGTCGACCTCATGCAACGCCCAGCAGTGACCTGGAACAACAAATGGATATGGGCCGTGATCATCGTCGTTTTCGGTCTCATCGGGCCGATCGTCTACTTCGTCGCCGGTCGACCGCCGCAATCGATAAACGAGTATGGCGACGCGACGGCACAGCGACAGGCAAACACCGGCAAACGCACCAGTGCTGTCGCCGACCTCCTCTACGGCCCGCCCGGCGACGCCGGTGAGCACGGCACCACCGATGCTCAGCGCTCGGCCACCGGCAGGCGCGGCGCCGCCGACGCTCAGCGCAGCGCTGCGGGCGACAGCAAAGACGAAGAACAGGATCACCCGAGCGGCGACCGGGACACCTGAACCAGCACTCGGCACTTGGCAATCGGCAACGACAGAGCAGAGCCGTGACCATTCGCACAGACCCATTTGAACGCGACGCCAGCGTCGCCATCGAGCTGCGCGACCTGACCAAGGTGTACGGCCAAGCGCGCGCCCTGGACGGCGTCGATCTGACCGTCGCCGCCGGCTCGGTCTTCGGCTTTCTCGGCCCCAACGGCGCCGGCAAGACAACAACCCTGCGCATCCTCGCCGGCCTGGCTGCGCCAACGGCCGGTCAAGCGGGCATCCTCGGCCGCAACGTCGTTTCTGCCGGCAACGAGCTTCGCGCGCTCATCGGCTACCTGCCGGACGTGCCGGCTTTCTACCCATGGATGACCGCATTTGAGTTTCTACACTTCACCGGCGAACTGTTTGGCCTGGCCGGCAAGGATGTCGAGCAGCGCATCGGAGCGCTGCTCGACCTGGCCGGCCTCAGCGCCGTGACGACGCGCATCGGCAGCTACTCACGCGGCATGAAACAGCGTCTCGGTGTCGCCCAGGCCCTTATGAACGCACCGCAAGTCCTCTTGCTCGACGAACCGACAAGCGCTCTCGACCCCCTGGGTCGCAAAGAGGTGCTCGACATGATCGCAGCGCTGGCCGGGCGGACAACGGTGTTCTTTTCGACTCACATTCTCGGCGACGTGGAGCGCGTCTGTGACACTGTCGCCATCCTTGATCACGGTCAGGTCGTTCGTGAGGCACCGATCGGTGAACTGAAGGCCGGACACGGTGGTGGCCAGCGCCTGCTCATCGCGGTCGACCGACCAGCGCCGCTCGTCGCTGCCCTTGAGGGTCAGTCGTGGCTGACGCGTATCGAATCCGGCGACGAGGCCGGCGAACTTCGCCTCGCAGTGAACGACCTGGCCGCGGCGCAGCGTGCCGTGCCGGCGGCCGTAGCGGCCGCCGGCTTAGCGCTGCGCCGTCTTGAAGTCGACGAGCTGAGCCTCGAAGACGTCTTCGTTGAACTCGTCGGTGAGCGAGCTGCCGGCAACGTCTCCCATCCCCAGTCATGAGCGGCTTTCGCGCCCTTCTCAAGAAAGAGCTGCTCGGCACGCGTCGCACGTGGAGACTCTGGGTGCTGCCCGGCGTTTTGCTGTTCTGCGGCCTGACGTCGCCGCCGCTCGCCAAACTGTTGCCACTCGTTACCAAGGCGACGACTGGTTCGTCGCGCGGCGCGGTGATCATCCTCCCCGCAGCGGCCCCGATCGACGGTTACGCGCAGTACATCGGCAATCTCGCCCAGTTGGCGGTGCTGACCCTGCTCATCGCTTCTGGCGGAGTGGTGAGTTCTGAGCTGAAGAGCGGCACGAGCATCCTTGTCCTGACCAAGCCCGTCTCACGAACCGCTTTCGTGAGTGCCAAAGTGGTCGCCCAGCTGGCACTCCTGCTGGCGGCGACGGTTTTGGCGACAGCGGTGTGCGTTGCCATGACCGCTGCCGTCTTTGGCCGCCTCGGGCCAAGCAGCCACGCAGCGACTGCGGCGGCTGCCTGGTGCGCTCTGGCGGTGTTGCTCACATCCGCCATGACCTACTTCTCAACCACGATTCGCTCGGCTGCCGGCGCCGCCGGCGCCGGTTTGGCACTCTTCGCAGGACTGGCCATACTTGATTCCGTCCCCGTGTTGCATCGGCTCACGCCGGCGGGCCTGACGTCACTACCGGCACACTTGCTCAACAGCGAGCCAACGGCCCTCTTCTGGCCGCTGACGAGCGGCCTGGCGCTGGCCGCTGTCTTTATCGCGCTCGCACTGCGCAGTTTTCGCCGTAAAGAAATCTGAGCAATGCCGGTGAGCAGTGCAGGCCGGCGCGCAGACGGCGCAACCCTCAGCGACGCTGAATACTCACCGCCAATCCTTCTCGGCGCGCCGTGAGCGTGACGTCGCCGGCACGATCGGTGCGCAGACAAGGAAGGTGGCGACCACCCAGCAGTGTAAGCATCTCGGTAGTGGGATGGCCGTACGTGTTTGGTCCCACCGAAATGACGGTCAGTCGCGGCGCCAGGCTGGCGAGAAGCCTGGCGTCAAACCCGCCGCGGCTGCCGTGGTGAGGCACCTCGGCTACGCTCACGGTACCGATGTTCAGCTTCGCCAGGGCCTCGCCTTCGGCGTCACCGGGAATGAGCACTCTCTGCTGAGCAAGCGTAACCACGGCGACGAGAGCGCAGTTGTTCTCGTCCTGATTGCTGTCTGCGCCCGAATGCGCGGCCGTCGTCGGCAGAACAGCAACCTGATAGCTGCCGCCTTGAAACAGCAGCGGTTCGGTGCACTCCCGGATCGGTACGGCGGCGGTGCGCAGTTCGGCCATGACCTTGCTCAAGGGTGGGTTCGGCGTCGGCGGTCGTGGCACGAGAGCGATCGTCACCGGGATCGTGCCGAGCACGTCGGCCAGACCGGCCGTGTGATCGGCGTGGCCATGTGAGAGCACCAGCACGTCGATGCGACGCACACCGTGAGCTCGCAGGATGGCGGCGATCGGAGCCGGACCGGCATCGATGAGCACCGTGGGACCGCCCGGCGCCTGGACCAGAGCGGCGGCGCCCTCGCCGACATTGAGAAACGTAAGTGCCGGCAAACGGGGCGCCGCCGGCGCCGCCGGCGTCACGACGACGATCAGGCCGACAACGAGTACGGCGACAAGCACAACGTGAGTGCGGCGGCGGGTGCAGCCGACGTAGCTCAGCAAACGCTCTCCACGCCGCTGCGCCAGCCGCCAGAGAATGAACAAACCGACGGCCAGAGCAACGAACAGCGCTGTCCCCAGCGTAAGGCCACGCCATTGATAGACCGCCCCGGGCAAATGGCTGAACCAGGACGAGACCGCGAGCAGAAATCCGGTACACACGCCGGCGAGAAGGTTCAGCGGCAAACAGAGCGGCGCGAGGACGAATCCAATCATGACCGAGAGCATGCCAAGGAACATCACCGGCCCGAGGATAAAGGCACCAACCACGTTGGCCGGAATGCCGACCAGCGAGGTCGAACCAAACGTAAAAATGGAAATGGGTGCCGTGGCCACACTCGCCGCCGCAGTAACACCAACGGCCTCGGCCACAGACCTGGGCAGAAAGCCAAACAGATCGGTGAACGATCGGGAAAGCAAGAGCAGACCGGCCACGGCAGCGAAGGTGAGCTGAAAGCTGACATCGTAAATGGCATTTGGGCTGACGGTGAGCAACCAGGCGGCTGGCACCAGCCAGAGAAGCCAACCGTCGCTGGGACGCGAGAGTAGAGCAGCGAGCAGGCCGACAACGCCGGCAACCCCAGCGCGCACGATCGACGGTGAAGCCCCTGTGAGCACGGTGTAGGCAATGATCAGCGGCATCAACACGAGCAAGCGCAGCGACCGTCTGACCCGCGCCAGCGAGAGAAGAAAGCCCCACATGGCGCACAGGAGCACAACGTTCTCGCCCGATACGGCGAGGATGTGCAGCAGGCCACTGCGCCGCATGTCGTCGACGACGCTCGCCGGGACGTACTCGTCGTCGCCGAGCACCATGCCTGCGAGCACATCGCGCACCGGCGGACCAAGGCCGCGGCGCAGGTGAGCGCGTGCGGCCACACGCAGCCGGTCGACGAGCCCGCTGAGGCCGCCTCGCCGACCGACATAGCGCAGATCGCTCAAGCTGGCGTGAACCATGGCATGCTCACCGCGGCGAGCGAGATAACGGCCGTAGTCGAACTGCCCTGGCTTCGCTGTCGGCAAAGCCTCGATAGCAGAGGCCGCCAGAGTGATGCGGACGCCCTCGACAAGGCGCCCGCAGGGATCGAGCGGCGGCACGTCGCCTTTGTTGATCTTGAGACTCAGGTGCACCGGCTCGTCAAGCTGCTCGTGACCGAAAGCAGTCACGCGCACGGGAACCGTGAGGTTTTCACCTTTGACTGTCGGCAGGTCGACAACGGTTGCCGCCAGCGGAGCGCGCTGGCCGACGAGCTGCTGAAGTCGACTCTGCGCGATCTTGTCGAGGCGCCAGCCGCCGACAGCAACCCCCGCGATGGCAAATACCAACGCCATTGCCAGCAGTGGCCCCGCGCGGAGAAGGTGGGACTGCGGAGACAACCAAGACTGCGCCGCCAGCGGCGAGGCGGCGACAATTGCGGCGGCTGCCGGCAGCCCAAAGCCGACGAGCAGCGCGACAGCAGACGGCCGCCAGGCGAGCGACAGACAGAGGCCAGCGACATAGGCACCAAGAAGCCAGTGGACGGCGGTCAGGCGACGCACGAACGATTACTGCACGGTGATGTACGGCTTGAGTGCCGCAAACTTGGCGTCGCCGATGCCGGACACATTCTTCAGCTCGGCAATCGCCTTGAAAGCGCCGTTCGCGGTGCGATAGTCGATGATTTTCTGTGCCGTCGCTGGGCCGATGCCCGATAGACCATCCAGTTCGGCTACGGTCGCGGTGTTGAGATTGACGGGGGCGGCCGGCGGCTTACCGCCGGCAGCCGACCCGGTCGCTGCCGCGCTGCTGCCGGTGACGGACGGCGACGTCACTGCCGCCTCGCCCTTTTTCGGCACCACGACCTGCTGACCGTCGCTGAGTCTGGCAGCAAGATTGATCGCCGCCAGGTCGGCTTTGACGCCGGCTCCGCCGGCGCGCTTGAGAAGATCAGCGACGCGAGCCCCGGACTGAACATCATAGACACCGGGGTGGACAACGGCACCGCAGACGTAGACGACGATTGGTGCGACGCGGGGGCTGGCAGAAGCCGCGGCGTCGCCAGCCAGCGCCGACGAGCTACTGCTCGCCGGCAGCGGCGATGCCGCGATAAGCTGCCCGGACGAACCAGCCGCCTGAGCCCGCCCGGCGATCAGGTAGCGAACGCCAAAAGCGGTGACGACAAACGCCAGAGCGACGTACACGTACAACTGCTTACGCGTGATGCCCATGATCACCCCCAAACGGAAACCGCGTCTGCGTGCGCGAGTGTCCGCATAAGGGTAACGGCCGCCGACCGACCCGTCATCGCCACAAACTGATGAATAGATGGGATGACAAAGGTCAGGGGACAAGCGGGGCGACGGCCGGCGGCGGCGGAGCAGCGACCGGCAACCGGCGACCGGCGGCAGCGGAGCAGTCGTGTCCGACGGCAGCTGAGCGGCGCCAGCAGAGCCGCCCCTCCGCCCCTTGCCGCCGTCTGCCTACTTCACGACGAAGTTGACCAGTTTGCCGGGCACGTAGATCTCTTTGGCAATCTGCTTGCCCGCCAGAAAACGCGCCGTATTGGCGGCCGCTCTGGCGGCGGCCAATACGGCGGCCTTCTCGGCATCGACCGCGACTTCGAGTCTGTCCCGTAGTTTGCCGTTCACCTGCACGACGACCGTCACCACTTCATCGGCGGCGAGCTCGTCGTCCCAGCTAGGCCAGGTGGCGTCCAGCACCGAACCGCCATCTCCGACCAGCTGCCACACCTCTTCGGCGATATGCGGCGCCATGGGCGCCAGGAGTAGTGTGAAGGTGGCTAGCACGTCCCACCACGCGGCCGGCGTGAGCGCCGCCGGCGCTGTACCCCACACGTCGAGCAACTCATTCTGCAGCTCCATGAGCGCCGAGACGGCTGTGTTGAAGTGGAACCGTTCAACATCGTGGGTAACCTTGCGCACCGTCTTGTGCAGAGACCGCAGCAGATGGCGGCCCCTCGCCTCAGCATCCGCCGGTACGACCGGCGGCGAGGTTAGCGACTCGGTGACCTCGACCACCAGACTCCAGAAACGGCCGAGAAAGCGGTAGCAGCCCTGCACGCCACGGTCGTTCCAGGCGACACTCTGTTCGAAGGGGGCAATGAACAGCTCGTAAACCCGCAGGCTGTCAGCACCGTACCGTTCGACCACCGAGTCGGGCGTGACCACGTTGCCTTTGCTTTTACTCATTTTCTGGCCGTCCTCGGCCAGAATCATGCCCTGGTTGCGCAATGTGGCGTAAGGTTCGCTAAAGTCGATGTGGCCGGCATCGTAGAGAACCTTGCTGAAGAAGCGCGCGTAGAGAAGATGCATGACGGCGTGCTCAGCGCCGCCGACGTACAGGTCAACCGGCAGCCAATAGTCGACAGCGGCGCGGTCAAAAGGTGCCGTGTCGTCATGTGGCGACGGGTAGCGCAGGTGGTACCACGACGAGCAGGCGAAGGTGTCCATCGTATCCGTCTCACGCCGCCCAGGACCACCGCACTGCGGGCAGGTGGTGTTGACGAACTCTGGCGAACGGGCGAGGGGCGACTTGCCGACGTCGGTCGGCTTGTAGTCGTCGATCTCAGGCAAGAGCACCGGTAGCTGGTCGACCGGCACGGGCACGGGACCGCACTGATCACAGTAGATGATCGGGATCGGTACCCCCCAGTACCGCTGACGACTGATGAGCCAGTCACGCAACTTGAAGTTGACCTTGCGTCGCGCCAAGCCGCGATCGCCGAGCCAGTCGACGATACGGGCGAACGCCTCACCCGGCGCCGGCAGCCCATCGAACTGCGCCGAGTTCACCATCACCCCATCGCCGGTGTACGCCTCGGTCAAGGGGCGCGGCAGTCCGGCAGACGGAGCGATCACGGCCACGATCGGCAGACCAAACTTGGTGGCAAAGGCGAAGTCGCGCTCATCGTGCGCCGGCACAGCCATAATCGCCCCGGTGCCGTAGCTCATCAGCACGTAGTCGCTGATCCAGATCGGAATGGATTTACCGTTGACAGGGTTGACGGCACGGGCGCCAGTGTCGACGCCAGTCTTGTCCTTTTCGGTCGAGAGGCGCTCGATCTCACTCTGCCGCCGGGCCTGATCCTTGTAGCTCTCGACCTCGCCACAGCGATCCGACGTGGTTATCGCCGCGACCAGCGGATGCTCCGGCGCCAGGACCATGTAGGTGGCACCGAAGAGTGTGTCCGGGCGCGTCGTGAACACGGTCAGGGTCTCGTCGCGGCCGGCGACAGCGAAGTCGATTTCGGCGCCCTCACTGCGGCCGATCCAGTTGGTCTGCATGAGTCTGATCTTCTCGGGCCAGTCGATTGTACCGAGGTCGTCGAGCAGGCGCTGGGCGTAGTCGGTGATTTTGAAGTACCACTGCTCGAGGTCGACTTTGGTCACCTCGCTACCACAACGCCAGCAGCGACCCTGCTCGACCTGCTCGTTGGCAAGGATCGTCTTGTCGACCGGGCACCACCACTGCGAGCCGGTTGACCGGTAGGCAAGCCCGCGTTCGTGCAGGAGCAGGAAGAACCACTGCGTCCAGCGATAGTAGTCAGGGTTACAGCTGGTGATCTCACGACTCCAATCAAAGCTCAGCGAGATCAGATCCATCTGCCGGTGGTAGTTGGCGATGTTGCGCTCGGTGGTCAGGCGAGGGTGCACACCCATTTTCAGAGCGTAGTTTTCGGCCGGCAGACCGAACGCATCCCATCCCATGGGATGAAGCACGTTGAAGCCGTTCATGCGCTTGAAGCGCGACACGACATCCGTCGGCACGTAGTTGCGACAGTGGCCGACG
The DNA here is from genome assembly GCA_052139595.1 of Thermoleophilia bacterium. Lineage (GTDB taxonomy): Bacteria > Actinomycetota > Thermoleophilia > UBA2241 > UBA2241 > JBKQWK01. The sequence goes on from JBKQWK010000096.1 coordinate 15,919, forward strand.
CTGAGGCCATCCCCAGAAGGGTACGGGAAAAAGTCGAGGCAGTAGAACTTGGGCCGGTCCGAGGTGTCCAGCGTGCGATAGGCTTCACGCTCGCGCCACACCTGCTGCCAGCGGGCCTCGATCGCTTGTGGGTCGTAGCGTTTGTCCATCGTTCTCCCTTGGAGGGACGAGCCTGGTGTGCGGCGGCCGGCCTATCGGCCAGCCGCCGTATTATACGGGATGCCACGGCGAGCGGCAGGCTCAGTTGCTGCCAGCGCCGTTCGTGGTATACTTTCCAGCCTGTCGGGCTCGCCCGACACCACCTTCGGTGGGGGTATAGCTCAGTTGGGAGAGCGTTTGGCTGGCAGCCAAAAGGTCACCGGTTCGAGCCCGGTTACCTCCACCAATTTTCCCCTTCTCGCCCCCGCCTGCCCTCTCACTGCGCGCTGCGAGCGCCGCCCTCGCCTTGGCGCACCTCGGCAAACGCACGTTCCCTCCGTCTCGGCGCTCCTCCCGGCAGGTGCTCATCGTGATCTCGATCGCGGTTTGCCGCCGAGGTGGGTTTAGCAGCCTCGCCGCACGGAGAATAACGAGGAAGGAGTGAGCTGGCACTGGGAGCAGCCGCAATTCGCGCTCAAGCGCGGTGTAGCCGAGACGA
>JBKQWK010000097.1:0-3705 GCA_052139595.1 Thermoleophilia bacterium
GTGAGCAACGGCCGGCGCCGAGCCCCGTCGGCGACCAGCACAAGAAGGCGGCCGCCGGCGGCCGCCCGACGATTGAGCGTGCTGTCCAGCGGCCGGCCGCGCTCGTCGACCGCGTTTCGCGCCGGCGACGAAATCGCTTTACCGGTCGCCGCTGCCGTCGGCCGTCGGCGATCGGCAGCAAGCAGCGTCGCCAGTGCCTCGACCTCGTCGACGAGAGCGACACCGTGCAGCGCTCGCGCGCACACGGCCGCACACGCCGTCGGGCACAGGTCGTGTGCCGGCTGCTGCACCGGCAACAATGCCTGGACCTCGATCTGGGCGCTAACGCTGCCGTTGTAGGCATTCTTGCCCAGGGTGAGGGGGATGTCGTATCGACGCCCATCGCTGAGTTCGTCGAGACCCCTGAAGTTGAAATGGATCGCCGACGCACAGACGCCGTCGGCGCGTACCTTGCACTGCAGATGGTCGCGAGTGCGCGTCAGGCGCGGCGACTGAACCTCTGCCCCATGTAGCAGCAACGTCACCTTGGGATTGCCGAGACCATGCGGCGCCAACTGCTCGAGTTCGTCGGCCAAGGCCAGGGTGAGTTCGTCGCCGCAGACGATGGCATCGACGGTGTGCCGGCGCGTGAAACTCGTTTCGTCGAGATGGCTAGCGGCGAAAGCGGCGAACGCCTGACGAAACTCGTTGACGGCGGAGCGCGGCAAGCTGAGGCCGCAGGCCGCCTTGTGACCACCAAAGCGGGTCAACGGCGCCGAGCACGCAGTGACCGCGGCCAGCAGATCGAACCCAGGGATGCTGCGGCCCGACCCTTTGGCCACCTCGTCGCTCTCGCTGAGGACGATGCTCGGTCGGTAGAGCCGCTCGGCCAGGCGCTGGGCAACGATGCCGACAACACCCTCGTGCCAGTCGGCCGAGTTGAGCACCAGCGCCGGCGGCAGAGGGTCCGGCACGAGACGCAATGCCTCGGCGATCATGCTCGCCTCGATTTCGCGTCGCTCACGATTGAGATCGTTCAGATGCAGCGCCAGTGGCAGCGCCTCGTGACGCGACTGAGCCGCAAGAAGATTGAGCGCCACGGTAGCGTCCTCAAGCCGGCCGGCGGCGTTGAGACGCGGCGTGAGTCGAAAACCAACGTTGCCGGCGGTCAGATCGTCACTCGCCAGCCCGGCAGCCTCCATGAGTGCGGCCAGACCCGGTCGTGGTGAACTGCGCAGACGGCCGAGACCCATGGCCACCAACGTGCGATTTTCGTCGCGCAACGGCACGACATCGGCGATCGTCCCCAGGGCGACAACGTCGACGTACGGGCGCAGCGCCAGCGGCAGATCGATGCGGGCCTCGCCACGTGGCTGCAGGAGCGCATGGGCAAGTTTCAGAGCCACGCCGACCCCGGCAAGATCCCGGCAGGGATAGGCACCGAGTTTGGGGTTGATGACGATGCAGTCGGGCAGCGACTCTTGCGGTTCGTGATGGTCGGTGATGATGACGTCGAGACCGAGCGACTGCGCCTGCGCGACTTCGCTGCCGGCGGCGATGCCGCTGTCGACGGTGATGAGCAGGCGCGTGCCGTCGGCTGCAAGTTCGTCCACGACCGCCGGCGACAGACCGTAGCCGTCGCTGAACCGGTTGGGCAGGCGCCAGGTCACGACACCCCCCAGGTTGCGCAGCACATCGGCAAGAAGAAAGGTCGCCGTGATGCCGTCGGCATCGTAGTCGCCATAGACAGTGATCGGCTCGCTCCGCTTGAGGGCGACCTCGATGCGCTCGACGGCAGCACCGATGTTGACCAGCAGGTAGGGACTATGAACTTTGTGGTCGGGACGCAGAAACGACTCTGCCGCGGCAGTGGAATCGTAGCCACGGCGGGCCAGGACTTCGGCGGTGACCAGTGAGACGCCCAACCCGGCAGCGAGCTCCTGAATGAGCCCGATGTCGACAGGAGCTATGTGCCAGCTGCGATCGGTCATCTCACAATGAGTGTAGACGCGTAAGGGGACGGATGCGACGAACGGGCCTCGGCCCGGCGCTCACCGTCGATCAGGATGGCTTCACCGGTGGCGCAACGGCCGGCGCGGCGACGGCCGGAGCAACGACGGTCTGGACACGAGTGGTCGCTGCGCTCGCGGCAGGAGCAGCGCCGGCGATCGTCGCTTCCTCGCCGGTCACGACGCGAGCAGCCGTGACTTCCGCCGCCGACGCAGCAGTTTGCGCCGCCACTTGCGCCTCAGCCGCACGCAGCCGCTTGTACGTCTCTTGCAGCTCCCGCTCGAGCTTGTGGCGCCGTCGTATCGACCGCATGGCGCTGTAACTGCTGGCAAGCAAGCCCACCGCTACAACAAGACCGATAGCGATAAGGAAGACCCAGAGAAGCAGCACATGATGCCAGGTGCCGAAGACATAATCGAGGTTGAAGGTTACACCGTGATTGACGACGCCCAACGTGAGCAGCGCCAAGGCAATAATCAGCAGAAGAATGAAGAGGCGTTTCACGCGAACTCCCTTAATGCCGCTCAGCGCCAACCTGCGCCTGCTTGGAGTATAGCAACCAGCCAACCGAGACCAAAGACGCGAACCGGGTGCATCGCCACTGAGACGCGGACCGGGCGCATCGCCACTGGCTGGCGCCGGCGCGCCACAGGGACGCAGTCAGCACTCGCCAGACGGCAAGACCTCGCGCCGTGCCGCCGTGCCCTATTTGACGATCGTCACCTCGGCGTGCGCACGCGTCTGCTTTACCCACGCAGCCAGCTTCGCACTGCGCTTCTGGCTGGTCAGCATCTGGGTAATCTCGCCGGAGAGTTCGGCGAACGTGTAGACCTTGCCCGGTCGCCGGGCAAAAACCTTGAAGAGATAAAAACCACCGGGCCCGGCCACCGGCTTCGACAGCACGCCGATCGGCAAGGTCGCGACCACCTTGGCCAGCGGCGTCGGCATCGAGTCGACGACCACCCAGCCGAGGCTGCCACCGGCAGCTGCCCCTTCCGGGTCGGTGCTGAATTGGCGCGCCGCCACGTCAAACGGCTCGCCCTCCTGGAGACGCTTTACGGCGCTCTTGGCGATGCCGATCGCCGGCACCAGAATTTCGCCGAGGTTGACCGACGCCGGCACGTTCAGTTGAGCGCCGTTCTGTTTGAAGTAGGCTCGCGTTTCTGCCGGCGTCGCGGTGAGCTTGGGGAACATGGCGTTCTGCACCTTTTCGCTCAGCAGCACCTGGCTGATACCGCGATCAAACTGCGCCTGGTCGATTCCCGCCTGTTTGAGCGCTGCCGTCAGTGCCGATTTGCCACCCAGCTGCGCTGCTACCTGCGCCTCACGAGCCGCGACTTCAGATGGCTTCACGTTCAAGTCAAGGCGAACGCTCTGCTGCCGGATAAGTTCCGTGTCAATAGCTTGCTCCAGTGCCTGCGCGGTCGTCAGAGTGCTGCCGGTCAACCGCGCGGTGCGCTGCGCGTCCGTGACCGCGCTGCGCAGCACTTCGTGCCCGTTCACGCGTGCCGCTACGGCAGACGCTGATTCGGCGGACCGTGGCGTGGCCGATGAGGTCGCGGCAGACCCTGTAGCACCGCCGCAGCCGACCAAGGCAAGCGTAAATAGCATTACCTTCTCAATAGGTACCGGACTCTGATAACCATCCATCGGAGTATAAGGAACTACCGCTGCGGCCTCAAAACTTGTTGTATTAAAGAACTCAAAGCCAAACTC
>JBKQWK010000098.1:0-8759 GCA_052139595.1 Thermoleophilia bacterium
CGCTTCTCGATCGCCGTGACCGCTGCCTGCCAGATCTCGGTGCGCGTTTTGCCGCTGCCGCCGCTGAACTGCAAGATCGAAGCCAGACGACGACCGAAGTTCATGACCTGGCCGCTGTTGGAGAGACTGCGCCAGACTATCGCGGCGGCGATGGCGGCGGTAACCGAAGCCGGTAGCCAGTCGACGACGCGCAGCTTGACGTGATGGCGCCAGGCAATAACGGCGAGAATGAGCAAGCCGATGACGCCGCCGATCCAGGCGCCGCGGGTGAAGGTGACGATCAAGACGACGACGTTAAGAGCGAGGCCGGCCCAGTAGATCAGTCGCCAGACGAGGTTCTGCTCGGCCAGTGCCAGACCCATGGCGACTGGCACCGAAAACATGAGGCATCCGCCCAGCAGGTCGGGGTTGCCGTAAGTTGAGAAGGCGCGATGGGTCTCAAACGGCAATGGTCCCCAGTGAATCGGATCGAGGCCAGCATACTGCAGCACACCGTACCCGGTGACGATGACGCTCGACCAGAAGAGCGACTTCGCCAGGGTACGCACCCGTGCCGGCGAGTCGGCAAACTGCAGGATGAGAAAGTAGATGACAGCGTAGTTGACGAACGAGAGGAAGCCCTCGTAGCGATGGTACGTGCCAAACAGAGCCGTCGGCGGGTGGATCGACGTCAGTGTCGTGAAGCCGGCCCAGACGAGAAACGCCAGCACCAGCCAGTCGATTGGCGTGCGTCGCACCTTGCCGCCACGCCTGAGCAGAGCCCAACTCCAGGCGCCGAGGGCGACGAGACCGAGCAGACGCTCAAAGAAGACCTTGACGATGTCGAACTGATCGTACGTAAACGGTGCCTTGAAGCCGAGAAACGTGAGGTTGCTCATCGCTATGGGCACCACAAACACCATCGCCACCAGTGCCCACCAGGCGCCGCGACGGGCCCCACGCATATCGTCGGCGAGAGCCGCCGACGGGCCCGTGGGTGACGGCGGCGCCGTCTTGGCGGCGCTTCTGCCGGCGCTTCGGGCGGCGGCGGGGACGGAGCGAGAGGCAGAGGCGGCGCCCGGAGGCGCAGCCGGAGCGCCAGCAACCGGCGAAGCAGCGTCGCCGGCTGGCTGCGGCCGCCGGCGCGGCATGTTCTTCTTGCGGGCTTTTGCCATCCGGTTTCTGCTCTCCTACCTCGCACCGCGGCCGGTCAGCACCACACGCAGGGTCTCGGCGACAATCTGCACGTCCATGGCCAGGTTCTGATGATACATGTAGATGAGGTCATACTTCAGCTTGCGCTCGGGCGTTGTGGCGTAGTTGCCACTCACCTGAGCCAGCCCGGTGATTCCCGGTTTGATACTGAAGCGCTCGCGATAGGCAGGCGTCTCGGCGACGAACTGAGCGACGAAGTGCGGCCGCTCGGGACGCGGACCGACGAAGCTCATCTCGTTTTTCAGGATATTGACGAATTGCGGGATCTCATCAATGCGAAAGCGGCGCAGAAAGCGACCGACCGTGGTGACGCGAGCGTCGTCCTCGCTGGCCAGGACCGGGCCACAGCGGTTCTCCGCGCCCCTGACCATCGTCCGCAGCTTGTAGACCGAAAAGGGCTTCATGCTCTTGCCGAGACGCTCCTGCGCAAAGAAGACCGGGCGACCATCGCTGATCACGATCGCGGCCGCCGCGATCAACAGAACGGGGCTGCTGACGATCAGCAGCACGCAGGAACCGAGCAGGTCAATCAGGCGCTTGGTGGAAGCAAAGTACCGTGGCACGGTGGGCCGTGTGATCTCCATCAGAGGCACGTCGCCGACGATTGCATCGACGGTGCCGATGAAGATCTCGTACAGCTCGGGCACAACGTCGACGCGCACGCGCGAGTCATCGGTCAAGACGAGCGATTCGACCAGTTCGCGCAGGGCGACCGGACTAACAACGATGATGCGGTTGGCGCGATGCTCGGCAACCAGGCGCGCCAGGTCGTGGGCACCGCCGAGAACGGGAAAGCCGCCGACCGAGACCGGCGGCGCAAAGCCGGGGTCGGTACCCGCGTCGATGAGGCCGGTGAGTCGCCAGCCCCACTTGCCGCGCTGCGTTACCTCTTCCGCCAACTCGACCGACGTACTGCCAGTGCCGACAATGAGCACTCGCTGCTCGGACCACTGTACGCGGCCAAAGCGCAAGAACAGCAGGCGCCAACCGCCGAGCAACAGCACATCGAGTACCCCGGCGAGCAGAATCGTCGAACGGGCAAACGACGCGGTGCGCGTGCCGCCGAAGAAGGCAATGGCCGCCGTCAGGAGCGTGCCGATCGCTACGGCGGCGACGACACGGCGGCCGACCATCCAGGCCGTATCGACGCGTTCGGGCTCATAGAGGCCGTAGACCCAGCCGCCGCCGATGTAAAGCAGCGTCAGGACCGGCGCCAGAAAGAGGTAGGCCTTGAAGTTGAATGCCGGCAGATTACCGGCGAAGCGGATGAGAAAGCCGAGCACGAAGCCGGCATTGACGAGCACGGCGTCGATGATGATCGAGATAACGATGAAGCGCGGCCGCGACACCTACACCCTCCCGTGCCGGGCGCCGTGGCGCTCAACGGCCTCGGCGTAGACGCCGAGCGTCTGCTCGACCAAGCGCGGGACGGTGAAGTCGCGCCGCGCCCGGGCGCGAGCCTGCGTGCCCAGCCGCAAGCGTAACTCGTCATCGCCGACCAGCCGGTTGAGCGCCGCCGCCAGGGCGGCGGCGTCGCCGGCTGGCGTCGTGAGCCCGGTCACGCCATCGAGGTTGGCGTACGGTACGCCAGTCGGCAGGTCGGTCGAGACGACCGGCGTGCCGGCTGCATGAGCCTCGATCTGCACCAGGCCAAACGCCTCGCTGGCGGCCACGCTGGGCAGGCAGAAAACATCGGCAGCGTGGTACCAGGCCGCCAGCTCAGCGTCGCTCTGCGGCTCAAGAAAGGTTGTGCGCGCGGCGATGCCGCTGGCGGCCGCGCCAGCGCGCAGCTCGGCAGCGAGCGGACCGCGGCCGATGATGACGAGGTCGGCAGCAACGGTCGCCATGGCGCGCACGAGCACATCGACGCCCTTGTAGTACACGAGGCGGCCGACGAAGAGGACGATCTTGCGTCCGCCGTGCGCGGCGCGGATCGCGGCGGCGCGGTCGAGAACCGCCGCCGCCGGGTCGGCGATCGCGTCCAGCGGCAGGCCAAAGGCGACGACGCGGCACTTGGCCGCCCGTGGCGCGAGAAACTCAGAGTGCTCGATCATGTTGGGCGACGAGGTCACGATGAGGTCAACTCTATCGAGAAAGCGCTCCAGAAAGGGGCGATAGGCAATCAGCAGACGTTGCTGGCGCACAATATCGCTATGGTAAAAGACGACGCTGGGCACATCCAGACGAGCCTGCAAAAACGACAGCTCGCCCCACGGGTACGGCGCATGCAGGTTGATCAGGTCGGGCGGCTCGGGGCTGAGCGGCCCCCGGCGGCGAAGCTCGGCGCGCAGGGCGCCGGGCAGTGAAACGGCGACCGGCGCCGACGAAACGGCGAATTGCCGTGCCAGGCGCACGACCTCGACGCCGGCGAGCGTCTCTTCGACCCGCTCGCCGGTCTCGTTGCAGACCAGGACCCGCACCTGCGCCCCGGCGAGCTCGACCAGACCAGCAGCGAGATTGCGCACGACGACCTCGACGCCGCCGAGGTGCGGCGGCGAGTAGTACTTGTTGACCATAGTGACACGCAGCGGGCGAGCGGAGATGTTCATCGCTCGCTATTCTCTCACGCCTGGCGGATGCGGAAATGAGCCAGCGCTTCGTGATAGATAGTGACGGTTGCTGCCGCTGTGCGCTGCCAGGTGAACTGGGCGGCGCGCTCACGCCCCGCCTGCCTGAGCCGCTGACGCAGCACATCGTCGCCGAGCACTGATCGCAGCGCCGCCGCCAGCGCCTCGGCGTTGCCGGCCGGGAAGAGCACCGCCGCGTCGCCAACGACTTCGGGCAGCGACGACGCCGCTGCACAGACGACCGGCGCCCCCAACGCCATCGCTTCCAGCGGCGGCAGGCCAAAGCCTTCGTGGCGCGACGGAGAGACGAACGTCGTCGCACCGGCGTACAGGACGCGCAGCTCCGCATCGCTGACGTGGCCGGTGAACGCGACGCGGCCACGTACGTCCGCCGGCACGCCGGCCAGCACGGCTTCGGCGTAGCCGGGCACCTCTGCCCCCACGAGCAGCAGGCCGACGTCTGCTCCTGCCGACCCCAGTCGCGCAAAAGCGCGCAGAAGGGTCGGCACATCCTTGTGCCCCTTCGTATTGCCCATGGCGAGCAGATACGGAGTCGACGTAAGTGCCGCTAGATGTGGCGACAGCGGACCCGCAGAGCCAGAGGAGAAATCATCGGCGGCTTCGGCCGTAAACACGAGCTTCCTGCGTGCCGCGGGGAACAGACGCCCCACGGTCGCCGCCGTCGCCCGCGACGGCACGATAATGCGATCGGCCACCCGCGCCGCGCGTGCGTTGTAGCGGCGGTAGACAGCACGCTTGATCAGCGACGGCATGACGCGCGGCGCCACCAGCGGCGTCAGGTCATGCAACGTCACCACGAGCGGACAGCTCACCGGCGCTGGCAGCGGCGTGGGAAAATGCAGGCAGTGCACCAGGTCCGGCTGCACCCGCCTGGCCAAGCGGCCCAGCTCTAGCGCGCCGCGCAGGCTGAACGGCCCCTGCTCCACGAACACCACCTCGACCCTCGGACCAAGCTCAACCGGCAGGTCTGTGCCTGCGGCGCAGACCTGCACGATCTGCACGTCGTCGCGCACCGCCAGCGCCCGCACCAGCCCTGTCGTATACCGTCCCACACCCGACCAGCTCGCCATGCGACAGTCGAGGAGAACGCGCATCAGCCGCGGCCGCCCAGCAGCCGCCGTGCCACCAGAGCGCAGCGCGTGAACGTCTTCAGCCCCCACAACCCATGGATGTCACAGTAGCGGTAGAACGAGGTGCGATACGCCTCAGGAATAAGGCCGTCTGGCGCAGTCGAGCCGCCGCGATGGTGCGCAACCCGCGCGGCGGGATCGAGAATCACATCCCAACCGCGATCGTGCATGCGGCGGCACCACTCAACGTCTTCGTAGTAGAGAAAAAACTCTTCATCCAGCGGACCAACGGCGTCAATCGCCGCCCGCCTCACCAGCATTGCCGCACCAGTGACCCAATCGACCGAGGTTGTCGTACTCGGCACCAGCGACGCGGCTGGCCGCCGGCCACCTTGAAACCGTCGAGCCAGGCGACGCAGGTGCAGAGCAACAGTCATCATCAGCGTCGGGAACCGACCCACTGAGCCGGCCTGCACAGTGCCGTCAAGGTTCAAGATCACAGGGGCGACGATCGCCGCCCGCCGATTGGCCCGAACGGTCGCCAGAAGGGACCCAAGCGCACCCGGCAAAAGTACCGCATCGGGATTGAGCAGCAGCACGAAGTCGGCGTGCGTCGCCGCGATGCCGCGATTGTTAGCGGCGGCGAAGCCCTCATTGGTGGCGGCGAGAACGTGAACTCGGGACATCAGACGGCGCAGCGCCTGGACGCTCCCGTCCTTGCTCGCAGCATCAACGACCCAGACGCGTTCGGCGCCGGCTTGGTCGACGGCCGAGGCAACAGCCTCGACCAGAAGGTCGCCGGCATTGTGAGCAACAACGATGACGTCGACGTCGTCACCCTCCGAAATGGAGCCGTTCATCGCGTTTCCCTCACCATATTCTCGCCTCTGCTCGCCATCCCAACAAACCCTGGCAGAATCCTGCGAGAATATCACCGCTGCGACTACCGCGGGCGGGAGCTTTGCCGACAAGGACTGGCGCTGATCTGAGGCGGCGCACTTTCGTCGGCTCACCGAGCCCCGTTACGCGGGCCCGGAGCCTTTGACGAGCCAGCGCAGAATGTCGAGCGTCCCGACCGCCTGCAAACGCCACACCTCGGGCCGTTTCTTCCAGCCCATGCGAAAGCCCTCAATCTCGGCCTGAATACGCGCTCCCGATTGGCGCACCAGCATGGGCACCAGATGCCATTTCGAGGGGCGAACCGGGAAAGTCTGCCTGAAGTGTCGCCAGCACCAGATGAGCGGCCCGCAGGCGAGTAGCAGAGCAGGCGCGTCCTTGGCGACCACGATCGCCTCATTGCGAATGGCTAATCGCGTCATCTCCCACACGGGCTCACCGTCAATCGATGCCCTGAACTTATGCCTGATCCGAGCGTCGGGGACATACAAGCACCGCTTTCCGGCGATCAGGCAGCGCAAGTTGAAGTCAGTGTCCTCGCTCATCAAGAAGAAATCTTCGTCGAAGAGGCCGACTTCGTCGAAAAGCGAGCGCCGGTACAGTGCGGCGCCGGCGCACGCCCCGAGCACTCTCTCATTCCTTTCAAAGCGAGCAAGCGGCTCACCGAAGCCGCGGTTCTTGCCCGCCAGCAGCCCAATGTTGTAGACGTCGCCGGCAGCATTCAATCGATCGGGCGAAAAGTAGAGGATCATCATCGATGCAGTGAAATCATAGGCACGATGGGCATCGAGCGCCTCCACGAGTGCGGCAAGCCACCGGGGCTCAGCCGCTGTGTCGTTGTTGAGCAACGCGACGTACTCGCCTCTGGCCACACTGATCCCGGCGTTCACCGCCTTGGAAAAACCACCGTTGTCTGGGCGCTGCACGATGCGCACTTCCGGGTGGCTCTGTCTGACCCACTCAACACTGCCGTCGCTGGAAGCATTGTCGACCAACAGAATCTCGAAGTCAGTAAACGACTGGCCAGCAATCGTCTCAAGGCATTCAGGCAGATGCTGAAGACCGTTCCAATTCGGGATCACCAAGGATACCTTCGGCGGAAAAGCTACCATTACGTTCTGGTCACGCACGCCAGACTACTATGAGCGACCGTAGTGCTTTTCAAGTAGGACACGCGCCTCTTCCTCCTTGCGTTCCGTACGTGCCAGGGTCAAAGAGGTCAGGGTGACCAGCCACGTGCGTGCAGTAATCCCATATGTGAACGTTCGCGAAGGTGAAACCTTTGTGCACCATCGATCGGAACCAGGAACAGCCTATGTCGGTCCCGTCGTCCATAACGCCAAAGGGCAGCGACGATCCTCGGGGCACCGTCTCCTTTCGGTATATGACAGCGTCGAGCAGGCAGGCAAACTCATTCAAACGGCACTCGGGCAGCGGAACGGGTCGTCGTGGATCAATCCGCCAGGGGAAGGTTCGCGGTGAGCGCACGCGCAGAGTGAGGAGCAGCGCCTGCAAGTAGGAGAGGTGCAAATCCACATGCCTATCGCCATCGCAGAGACCGCTTGAAAACGCAGGACAGTTCCAGCATTGTCCAATCAGGCCGGCGCCAGCGTGTGGTCCCGTCTGAATCGCACGGACCAAATCACCGACAAGATCTGCTCGAAACAGCACGTCGTTATGTGCCACAAAGACGTACTGTTTATCCGATGCTTCCAGCGCGTACTGGTAGCGAGCAGAGAGACGAACAGCCGCATTCATGAGTAAACGCCGCCGGCCAGCTGGTCTATATCCTAAATAGTATTCAGGCGAGAACATGGTCAAATGGTCGGCGTGGGCGCGGACAAACGCAGAAAGAACTGCCTCCCCGACCGATGTGTCACCACGAGGCTGTTCCGCCTCGTGAGTAAGAAAGATCGTGCCGATATGCTGGCCCGAATGTTCGAGAAGCGATTCGATCGTAAGCATGGTCTGATAAGGCTTGCCATAGTAGTTGAGGGCAACATCGACTTTCATGCTGCCTCCCGCTTCATTCGGCCGCTGGCAAGCAGACCCTGCGCTCGATGTGATAGCGCTGTCGCCTTGGCATCCACTTCACTCACGCCCGCTCGCCGAATCGGCTCCCGCGAATGGGTCGGTCGCGCAGAGCACGCGCATACGCCCTGGGACTGAGCGTGACGCGAACAGCATCGGCAAGCAGCGCCCTACGACCAGAGTAAGTGCGCCGAGTCTTCCAAAACAGTCTGCGGGCGTGTGCGAACACGCCCGCACGCAAACGATTCTCAAGATGAGCACGAGCCGCTGCAGGCTCGAGGCGACCTATCGAGGCCAGGGCTCGTACCCGTGTTTGCATATCCAGATCAGCCGTAGCAAGTAAGTAGCGAAGTGCTTCACACTGCGCTAAAAGCGCGCCGACGTAATTATCTTGTTTGCTGCCGGGACGCTGCCGGTAGAGCGCCAAAGTGAGCGGGTTGTGCAGCATTCGCGATCCGTCTGCTGCCATACGCAGCCACAAGTCGTAGTCCTCGAGCTGCGCAATCTTGCGGAATCCGCCAGCGTGCCGGAGTGCCGTGGCGCGAACCACGGTGATGACGGTGAACCGGTTCGCGTCCAGAAAATCGTCGAGTCGAGTCTCAGCAACTGCGTCGTACTCTGCGCTAAGTGGGAAACGACTCCGACTTCCATCCGGCATCCAGGCATCAACGTTACACGAATACACGTCGAAACCAGGATGTTCGTGAATGAACTCATGCTGTGAGGCAAGAAAGTGAGGCAAGTAGACATCGTCCGCATCCAGGGGGCAAATGAACGTGCCGCTTACTTGCGCAAGGGCGGCATTTCGTGCCAGTGACAAGCCCGCATTCGGCTGCGAAATAAGAGTGAAGCGCGAATCGCGCTCAACGTAAAGAGGTGGCCGGGTTGGTCTGGACAGCTGAACCGAGTTCTTAGGTGGTTCACTGCTTCTCATGCAGCTCTTGCTTGCGTGCGTAGTGCAGACCAGTAGACCTCGTCA
>JBKQWK010000099.1:0-9224 GCA_052139595.1 Thermoleophilia bacterium
TGCTGAAAAGCCGAAAGCTTGTCGAGCGCCGCCTGTAGAACGATGCGATCTTCGATCGGCAGACTGAACGACTGCGCGTGCAGCGAGCGCAGCCGTGACGTATCGATGTGCAGGTCTGGCTCGTCGCCGCCCGCCGGCTCGCTCTGACCGTGCAGGTCGACGCGGGCGTAGAGGCTCATGACCTCGAGAATGCCCTCGGGAGCGATGTTGACGCGCGCCGCCAGCTCGTGCAGCTCGGCTGGCCGGCCGAGTTCACGCAGCAGCTCCCGGCTGGCCGTCTCGATCTGCGCATAGACGCGCTTGACCCAGCGCGGCTGGCGCATGAGCAGGGTATCGCGCAGGTGGTGACGTAGTTCGCCATCGACGACGGCGGCGGCATAGGTGGCAAAACGTACGCCGCGCTCGCCATCGAAGCGCTGCGCCGCCTTGATGAGGCCGATGTTGGCCACCTGCAGCAGGTCTTCGTAGGGCTCGTCAGCGTAGGCGAAGCGCTTGAGGATGTGATGCAGCAGGCGCTGGTTGGCACGCACGATCTGGTCGAGCACGGCCACGTCACGGTTCGCGGCATACTCGGCGACGAGCTGCTCGTTGCTTACGGTTACGCTCGTTTTGCCGCTCAATGCAAGCTACTTGACCAGGTTCATCATGTCGAAGATCGGCAGATACATCGAGATGACGACCGTGCCGACGATGGCACCGACGCCAAGCATCATGATCGGCTCGATGATCGAGGTGAGCGCCTTGACGCTGGCATTGACCTCGTCTTCGTAGAAGTCGGCGATCTTGCCCAGCATCGCGTCGAGGGAGCCTGTCTCTTCACCAACCGAAATCATCTGCGTGACCATGGCCGGGAAGATGCTCACTTTCTCGAGCGGCGCGGTCATCGACTGGCCTTCCTTGATGCTCTGCTGCACATCGACCATGGCGCGCTCGATGACGGTGTTGCCGGCTGCCTGGCCGGTGATCTCGATCGCCTGCAGAATCGGCACGCCGCTGCTGACAAGCGTGCCCAGGGTGCGCGAGAAACGCGAGACGGCGAGCTTCTGCACGACGCCGCCGACGCCCATCGGCAACTTCAGTTTGGTTCTGTCCCAGAGAAACGTGCCGGCGTCAGTGCGCTTGAAACGGCGCAGCCCATAGACGAGGGCGATGATCACGGCGAGGACGATGAGGCCACGCCAGCTCTTGATCGTATTGGAGATGGCGATCATGGCGCGCGTGAGAGCGGGCAGCTTGGCGTTACCAAGACTTTTATAAATGCCAGCGAAGATCGGGATGAGAAAGAGCACCATGCCGATCATGACGATGATCGCAAACGAGGCGATGACGCTCGGATAGACCATCGCCGACTTGACCGAGCGGCGGATGCTGTCGTCTTTTTCGAGCTGTGTCGCTAGACGATTGAGAACTTCATCGAGAATACCGCCGGTCTCGCCAGCACGCACCATGCTCACGTAGAGCTTGCTGAAGATCTTGGGGTGCTTCTCGAGGGCGTCCGAGAGACTTATGCCAGCCTCGACGTCGTTCTTGATCGCGCTGATGACCTTGGTCAGCTTCTTGTTCGGTGTCTGCTCCTCGAGCACATAGAGACAGCGCAACATGGAGAGACCCGAGTTGACCATGGTCGCAAATTGACGCGAGAAGACAGTCAGATCCTTAGCCTTGACGCGCTGGAAGGGCGCCATGATATCGACCTGCGCCAAGCTCTCTTTCTTCTCGTTGATGTCGAGAACGATGAGGCCCTTGTTGCGCAGGGCAGCGCTGATCTCGGCTTTCGTGCCGCCGTCGAGCACCCCGATCGCTTGCACGCCCTGGGCGTCAAGCGCCTTATAGGCGAACGTCGCCATGTGACCTCCGAACCGTTCTGGCCCGTGCCAACCGGTGCTTACCGGCAGCCCAGCCCTTACCTCTCTCCTGCCTCTTCTGTTCTTCGTTCTGCTTGGTCTCTTCTCGATCTTTTCGACAAGAGAGACCAATCCTTTAGGCGTTGGCAGCCGGCCACGCCGGCGGCCCGGCGACCGGCCTCGCGGCCTCACCCGTCACGCCGGCGAATCGCCGGCCCGCTTGCTTACCTGGCAGCCGCGCCGGCGGCCACGCCGGCCGTCATTGGCAGCAGCCGCTTGAGGCCCTCGCGATCGTGGGCACGATTCAGCGCCAGCTCCTGAGTGATCATGCCGCGGCGCACGAGATCGGCCAGCGATGCGTCCATCGTCTGCATGCCGTACTGGGCGCCGGTCTGCATAACAGAGTAGATCTGGTGCGTCTTGCCTTCGCGAATGAGGTTGCGAACGGCCGCGGTTGGTATGAGTATCTCGCAGGCGACGCAGCGGCCGCGACCGTCGCGGGTCGGCAGCAGCTGCTGCGTGCAGACACCCATGAGGGTCGTCGAGAGCTGCACGCGAATCTGTTCTTGCTGGTGCGGCGGGAACACATCGATGATGCGGTCGATCGTCTGCGGAGCGTCTTGCGTGTGCAGGGTCGCGAACACCAGGTGCCCGGTCTCGGCTGCCGTCAGCGCCGTCGACATTGTCTCGGTGTCGCGCATTTCGCCGACCAGAATCACATCCGGGTCCTGACGCAGCACGCTCTTGAGGGCGCGATTGAAGCTCTTGGTGTCGGCCCCGACCTCGCGCTGATTGATCATGCACTTCTTGTGGTGATGGAGAAACTCGAGCGGATCTTCGATCGTCATGATGTGCTCGGAGCGCGTCTCGTTGATCGCGTCGATCATCGCCGCCAGCGTCGTCGACTTGCCCGAGCCTGTGGGTCCGGTGATGACGACGAAACCACGCGGCTTGCGCGTGAGATCGTGCAGCTGCTGGGGCAGACCCAGATCTTCGAGCCGCTTGATCTCGACCGGGATGAGACGAAACGCCGCCCCGATGCTGTTGCGCTGAAAGTAGGCGTTGACGCGAAACCGCGCCCGCCCGGGCACCGAGTACGAGAAGTCGATCTCCCACTCGTTCTCGAGCCGCTGCCGCTGCTCTTGCGAGAGAATGCTGTAGACGAGTTCACGCGTGTCGTTCGAATTGAGCGGCGGGTAATCGAGCCGCTCGAGGAGCCCGTTGATACGGATGATCGGCGGCGCCCCAACCGAAAGATGCAGGTCGCTAGCGTCGCGCTCCAGAACTTCGAGCAGGATGTCGACCAGGTCCATCGTCACTTCCTCTTCGCTATGTTGTTAAATGATGACCCGAGCGATCTCTTCAACTGAGGTCAACCCGAGCAAGACTTTGTCGAGACCATCTTCGCGCAGCGTCTTCATGCCCTCGGCCACCGCTACACGCGAGATCTCGTCGGCGCTTTTGCGCTCCACGGTCAGGCGCCGTATAGCTTCGCTGACAATCATCACTTCGTAAAGGCCGAGACGCCCTTTGTAACCGGTGCCATTACAGCGGTTGCAACCTTTGGCGCGATACAGAGTTACGTCATCCCGGTCCTGCACCTCGGCGGGAAAGTCGTTCTTGCGCAGCATCTCTTTGCTGGCTACGTAAGGTTCTTTGCAGACAGGGCACAGGCGCCGCGCCAGCCGCTGAGCGAGCACACAGTCGACCGCCGACGAGGTCAGGAAGGGCTCGATGCCCATCTCGGTGAGGCGCGACAGCGCCCCCGGCGCGTCGTTGGTATGCAGCGTGCTGAGCACGAGGTGGCCGGTTAGCGCCGACTCAACGGCGATAACGGCCGTGTCACGGTCGCGAATCTCGCCGACCATGACGATGTCGGGGTCACTGCGCAAGATTGAGCGCAAGGCAGCGGCAAAGGTCAGACCCGCCTTGAGGTTGACCTGCACCTGGTTGATACCCGGCAGACGATACTCGACCGGGTCCTCGACGGTGATGATGTTCTTTTCACTCGAGTTGAGAATGTTGAGGGCGGCGTAGAGCGTCGTCGACTTGCCCGAGCCGGTCGGTCCGGTGACGAGGATGGCGCCATACGGCTTGGTGAACGAGCGGCGAAAACGCTTCAGCGCCTTCTCGGCGAAACCGAGTTCTTCGAGGTTGAGCATGACGTTGGATTTGTCGAGCAGGCGCATGACGACTTTCTCGCCGTATACCGTCGGCAACGTGGCAACACGCATGTCGATCGGCTTACCGCCAACGACGAGGCCGATGCGCCCGTCCTGCGGCACTCGGCGCTCGGCGATATCGAGATCGGCCATGATCTTGAGGCGCGAGATGACACCGTTCTGCATGCGCCGCGGCACCGACATCACCTCGTGCAGCACACCGTCAATGCGAAAGCGCACGATCAGCTCTTTGGCCTGCGGCTCAAAGTGGATGTCACTGGCGCCATCGTCAACCGACTGGGCGATCACCGAGTTTATCAGCCTGACGATCGGCGCCTCATCGGTGGCATCGCGAATGTCCTTTATCTGATCGTCAAGGTCGATCTCCTGGTCCCTATGCGAGTCGACCGAATCGTCGAGGCGATGCATCTTGGCGATAGCGCCAAAAACATCTTCTTCGCTGGCAATGGCCGGCAGAATATCGTAGCCGGTCATGATGCGCAGATCCTCGAGAGCGAGCAGGTTTTGCGGATCGACCATGGCGACCAGCAGCGTCGATTCATCAACGAACTTGACCGGCACCGCACCGTAGCGGCGGGCCAGTTTGTCGCTGATGAGACCAGCCGCAGCGCGTTCTATCGGCGTCTCCGTGAGGTCAAGAAAAACGACGCCGAATTTCGCCGCCAGCGCTCTGCTCAGGTCGAGTTCATTGACGATGCCGTCCTCAACCAGCAACTGACCGAGACGTTTGTGCGTCTCTTTCTGCTTGGCAATCGTCGCGTCGATTTGCTCGGCGGTGGCCAGGTGCATCTCGACCAGAATCTCACCGAGGCGCAGTTTCGAAGCGCGCCGGCGCGAAATGCTGCCGTCATCCGCCTGTCTGTCGCCGTTGCCGTCCCCGTTGCCATTGCCGTTCCCATTGCCATTACCGTGGCCGCGGCCGTTACCGTTGTCACCGGCACTGTCTGCGTTGATGACAGCGGTACGGAGCACGTCGGCGTCGCTCAGTCCCAGGTCATCACCGTCTGCGCCGTTCAGATCGTGATCGGGCAACGGAATCTCGATACGTAGCCCAACGAAGTCGTCTGCCGCCGCCAGAGCCTCCAGCGGATCGTCGCCGAGCGCGGCCGTCTTAGCGACGGCATCATCACTCTTACGTGCCGGATCAACCACCGAGTTCAGCTCTCCTCTCTGCTCACTCTTCGACGCCGCGCCCAAACCAGTAGCCGTGTGCCGGCGCCTTGATTCCTTGGCCGCAGCGCCATTGCCTACGCGCCGCGACGGTTTGCTCTGCTCGTCATCGTGTGACTGCACTGCGCATCACATCCACGGGCGCGACCACTCCAGTCCACAGCTCGAACGCCGCCGCGGCCTGCCACACCAGTATGGAGAGCCCATCGACCGCCCGGGCGCCCCGTTTACGCGCCTGCACGATCAAGGGTGTAGGCCGCCTGCCGTAGACAACATCGCACACGACGTGGTCTTCGCGTACATTATCGACAACTACGGCCGGCACTTTACTGGCACCTTGCATGCCCAGGCTGGTGGCGTTGACAAGCACCGCTGCGGCGGCGACGTGCGCCGCCGCAAGGGCGGCCAGCGGCAGTGAGCGCGCCGTGACTCCGGGCGCCGCCGCGCGCGCCACGGCGACAACTTCGTCCGCCGCGGCCGGAGTGCGATTCACCACCGTCAGATCGGCGCCGGCGCGAGCCAGCCACACGGCCGCTGCCCGCGCCACACCGCCGGCGCCGAGCAGCAGCACCGGCCGGCCGCTCAGCGCTGTCGATTGATCACGCGGCGTTGCCGGCCGGCCGCTCAGCGCTGTCCGTGCGTCGTGCAGGGTGGCCGGCGCGGCTTCTAGCACAGCCCGGCCGAAACCGTCAATATCGGTGTTGTGGCCCTGCGAGCGCCCCTCACGAATGACGATCGTGTTCACGGCTCCGGCCAGACGAGCGTCGTCGTCAAGCTCATCCAGGTACGACACGACGGCGCGTTTATGTGGCACCGTGACGTTGGCTCCCCAGAGGCCAAGCGCCGCTAGACCGCGCACTGCGGTGGCAACGCCATCCGGCGCCACCGGCAGCGGCACATAGACATAGTCGAGCGAGAGCGCCGCGAAAGCGGCATTGTGCAATGCCGGCGACAACGAGTGGCCGACCGGCCAGCCGATGATGCCGATTACACGCGTCGTGCCGCTGATAGACAGGTAACCCCTCCCCGTTCGTGACGCTGCCTTCTTCGTCGCGCTGCCCGCTTCGCCTGCACGTCTGCCGCTGCCGTGGCGCCCATTGCGGCCACGATCAGGCCGTCGGCGTATCAGCGCGGTGTCGACGATGGCGGCGGCAAGGCCGGCGCCATCGTCTCGGTGCGGCGGTCGCAAGGCCGGGGCCGCGCTTCTTACTTCAGGCGCGCCTCGTCCTTCAGAAACTGGCTGTAAGTATTCGAAAAGTAGAGCGGCCCGGTGCCGTCGCTACGGCCGACGTAGAAGAGGTACTTGACGTTGGCGGGGTTGGCGGCGGCTTGCAGCGAGGCCAACCCCGGATTGGCGATCGGCGTCGGCGGCAAGCCGAAGTGCAGGTAGGTGTTGTAGGGCGACTTCACTTTGAGATCCTGATATGTGAGAGCGGCCTTGTGGGTGCCGAGGGCATAGATGACGGTCGCATCGATCTGCAGCATCATGCCCTGGCGCAGACGATTCCAGATGACAGCGGCGATCAGGGGTCGGTCGGCGGCAGCGCGCGCTTCGCGCTCAATGAGCGACGCGATGATGACCACATCGTAGGGCGTCAGGTGCGCCTTGCTGGCGCGCGTCATGTTGACCAACGCCAGCCTGGCCGCGAACGCCTGGAGCTGCTCGGCGATAAACGCCCGCGGAGTGATCGTCGGCGGCACCTCATAGGTCGCCGGGAAGAGCAAACCTTCAAGAATGTGCCCCGATTTGTAGCCGGGCACATTCACGGCCACCGGGTGCTTCTCGGTCAGATCGAGATACCCAGCGGCGGAAAACCGCGGCAGCTTGCTGTGCACGAGTGCCGCCGTCTGGGAGAGCGTGAATCCCTCCGGAATCGTGATTCGGACCAGCGTCTGCGCCGGCCCTGCGACGAGCGTCGCGATGAGCTGCGCATAAGGCTCGTTCACGTGCAGCACGTACGTGCCCGGCTTGATGGCGGTGCTGTAGCCGTCGCCGTCGGCGCGCAGCTCGAAGGCACGCGCGCGCGGCACCACATGCTTCTTCTGCAGAATCGAGGCCGCGTCCGTCAGGCTGGCGCCGGCCGGAATCGTCACCGTCACCGGTCCTCCTTCGGGACCGGTGTGAAAGTAGTAGAACCAGCCGACGCCGATGATCACCGCGACCGCCACCATGATCGGCACAAGAACCAGCACCATGCGGCGCGAGCGCTTGCGCCGGGCCCGGCGCGACCCGCGCCGCGCCGCGCCGCGCCGCTGGCGCCGCTCGATGGCGGCTCGCGGAGTGCTGTCGCCGTTATCCTGGTTGTCCATGACCTTGCAGGTAGCCCTCCAGGATCGTCGCCGCCGCGCGTGCATCCAGAGCCGCAGCCCCTCCCCGTGCGTTGGCAACCTTGGTCGTGAAGCGCTCATCATAGAACACGATCGGCACATCGATCACTTTTGCCAGGCGAGCAGCAAAGTCACGCACCGCCCACGATTGCGCGTGCTCACGCCCGTTCAGCGACACTGGCAAGCCAACGACAACCGTCACCGCCGCCTGGAGTTTGATGATTGCAGCGAGCTCTGCCAGTCCCTGCTTGCTCGCCGCACGAGGAACCACCGTGAGTGGCCGCGCGATCGTGCCCGACTCGTCGCTGATCGCCACCCCGGTACGCTCAATACCATAATCGAGCGCCAGGACACGCACTAGGCGAGTAACTCGCGGGCTTTCTCTGCCGCCGCGTCACGGGCGGCAACCATGCCGGCGACGTTACTGCCGCCACCGCGCGCCAGATTGGGACGGCCGCCGCCCTTGCCATCGATGGGCGGCGTCAGGACCTGCAGAATCTGTTGGGCGTGTACACCGCGGCCGGTGAGTGAGTCGCTCACAGCCACGACCGCAGCTACACGGCCATCGTGCGCCGTGAGCAGAATGGCAACAACGTCGTCCAGTTTCGCCCGCACACCGTCGGCCAGCTCAAGCAGCTCGTCCGCGGTCGCGTCTGCAACCATTGCGGCCACGAGCTGCGCGCCGCCGAAGGCTTGCGCGCCGGCCAGCACCTCCGCGAGGTGATTCGGTCCCGCCGGCACCCCGGCCTTGACCTGTGCCTTTAACTCGGCGAGCTGCTCACGCAGCTTCTGCACCGTCCCCGGCAGGCGCTCGACAGCGACGCCCAGGTCGGCCGCCACAGCACTCGCGGTTGCTTCGACAGCGCGGTAGTGTTCGATGCCCTTCGCCGACGTGATCGCCTCGATGCGACGGGTATTTGCCCCCACCGATGAGCTGGCGATGATCTTGAAGATGCCGATCTGCGCCGTCGACGAGACGTGCGTACCGCCGCAGAGTTCGCGGCTGAAATCGTCGATCTCGAGCACGCGCACAAACTCACCGTACTTCTCTTCGAAGAAGGCGAGAGCTCCCAGCTCGGCGGCGAATTCGCGCGTCGTCACGAACGGCCGCACGGGGTGATTTTCGACGATGCGCCGATTGACCAGTTCTTCGATGTGGCGCAGCTCGTCAACCGTCGGTGCCCGGCGCGTGGTGTAGTCGAAGCGCAGCTTCTCCTGACGCACGGCAGAACCGGCCTGGCGGACACCGTCGCCGAGCACGAGTCGCAGGGCGTTGTGCAGCAAGTGTGTGGCAGTGTGGTTGCAGGCCGTCTGATGACGTCGCACGGCATTGACCATGGCCTTGGCCCGCTCGCCGGTCGAGACACTGCCCTCGACCACTCTGACCACGATCACTTGGTCGTCGACGAAACGCACGACCTCCTCGACCTCGAGCTTGCCGCCGTCGGTCTGGATCCAGCCTGTATCGGTGCTCTGCCCGCCGCCCTCAGCGTAGAACGGCGACTCGCCAAGTTTGAGCGCCAGACGCCCGTCGGCAAGCTCACGACAGGCGCGGATGGAGGTGAAGACCTCGAGGACCTCGTAGCCGACGAAGGTGCTCGGCAGCTGCGCCGCCTCGCGCTGAAACGCATCGATCTCGCTTGGCCCCGCCTCGAACTCGCCACCCTTAGCGGCCGCGCGAGCGCGCTCGCGCTGCTCG
>JBKQWK010000100.1:0-5241 GCA_052139595.1 Thermoleophilia bacterium
CGTGCCGCCCCCGCCCCGCAGGGGCTGCCGCTGCCGGCCGAGAACGCGCCCGCACCACGATTCGTCATCGAGTATGTCGCCGTCGTCGATGCCGCCACGTTCGTACCGGAGCGCTCCCTGGGAGCGCGCTCGCTGCTCATCGCCGCCGTCCGCCTCGGCGCTACCCGCTTGCTCGACAACATCTCGCTCGCCCCGGCTGCGCCCGGCGAGCCACACACACTTTCGTCCATCAGCGCGTACCCCGACGGGGACGCGACCGCGTGAAAGGCAGGTCCAGTATGGCAACAGTAAGCGTCAAGAAGAAGGCAACACAGGTGCACGAGGGTCTTCTGTGCGTCGTCACCGGCACCATTGAGTTTGCCAGTCGCGGTGACGCTGATCTGATCAAGATCACCGCCGAGGTCAGCGAGTCCATTCGCAAGGCAAACCTCAGTGACGGCACCGTAACCTTGTTCGTGCCCGGCGCCACCGGTGCGCTGACGACGCTCGAGTATGAGCCCGGCGTCGTGCGCGACGTGCAGGCGATGCTCGACACGGTCGTGCCGCCAGACAAGCACTATCTGCACAACGACAACCTGAGGGATGGCAACGGCCACTCGCACGTCCGCGCTGGCCTGATCGGACCATCGCTCACCGTACCGTTTACGGCCGGTACGCTGACCCTGGGACGGTATCAGGACATCGTTTTCTGTGACTTCGATGCCCGCCCACGTGAGCGCCAGATCGTGGTGCAGGTGATGGGCGTATGAGCGCCACGAACAACTCGGTGAGCGTAGGCCCGGACACCGAGATCGCGCCTGCGTCACGCATCATTCTTCAGGTTGCGCTCGACTTCGTCGATCTGCCGCGCGCCCTGAACGTTGCCCGTGAAGCAGTCGCCGGTGGCTGCGACTGGATCGAGGCTGGCACACCGCTGATCAAGGCCGAAGGCCTGGAAGCGGTGCGCCAGCTCAAAGCGGCGTTTCCCGACAAGACAATCCTCGCCGACATGAAGACGATGGACGCTGGCCGCATCGAGGTTGAATACGCGGCTAAGGCCGGCGCCAGCGTTGTCGGCGTGCTTGGGGCGGCCAGCGACTCGACGATCAAAGAGTGCGCCGAGGCTGCCCGCAACTACGGTTGCAAGCTGATGGTCGATATGATCGAAGTCGCCGATCCAGTAACCCGCGCTCAACAGGCCGAGGCATTCGGCGCCGACTACATTGGCATTCACACCGCTATCGACCAGCAGATGCGCGGCGAAGCACCATTGCAGACGCTGCGCCGTGTTGCTGAAGCCGTCAGCATCCCGGTCAGCGTCGCCGGCGGCATTAACTCGGAGACGGCGGCGGCGGCTGTCGCCGCCGGCGCCGCCATCGTCGTCGTTGGCGGCGCGATCATCAAGGCAACGGACGCGACCGCGGCGGCGGCGCAGATCCGGCGCGCAGTCGACGATCGCGTCAGTGTGGCAACGACACTGTACAAGCGCGCCGACGAAGCCAGCATCCGCACAATCCTCGAGCAGGTTTCAACCGCCAATATCAGCGACGCCTGGCATCGCCAGCCTAGCTTGCCCGGCATCAGACCACTGCTGCCGGGCGCACACATGTGCGGCCCGGCCGTGACCGTGCGCACGTATCCGGGCGACTGGGCCAAGCCCGTCGAAGCGATCGATCTCTGTCGGCCCGGCGACGTACTCGTCGTCGACGCCTTCAACAGCTACCCCGCCATCTGGGGCGAGCTGGCGACGCACAGCGCGCAGGTCAAGGGACTGGCCGGCCTCGTCGTCTGGGGCGCAATTCGCGACACTCCCGAAATCGCACGTTTGCAGTTTCCCGCCTTCTCCAGCCTCGTCAGCGCCAACGCCGGCGAGCCCAAAGGCTTTGGCGAGATCAACGTGCCGGTGCACGTCGCCGGTCAGACGATCTCCCCCGGCGACTGGGTAGTTGGCGATGATGACGGCGTGATCGTGCTCCCCAAGGCACAGGCCGTGGAGCTGGCCAACCGGGCCATGGACGTGCTCGAGAAAGAGAACCGCATGCGTGCCGAAATCGACGCTGGCAAGACGCTCAGCGAAGTCGCTTACCTGCAGAAGTGGGAGAAACGCTGAAACTGGCCAAAGGGCGTTCTACGACAAGCGCAGCGATCATCCGCGGACGCTGAGACTCGCCAGCGGAACGAAGTGGCGGCCGGCATTCAGGCGGCCGGCGAAGACCTGTACGGCCGGCCGCCGGCCGTCCGCAACGCTTCATCGAGAGAAGTGCCGTGCGGCAGGTGAAGCAGGTGACCGGCGCAGTGACAATCACCGGCGCCAAAGCCGGCGACCGCCCGCTGAGCACCGGTCTGCCCGGCAAGAAAGTCGACGAGCGCGCACTCGTTGAGCGAGATGTCGAGCAACCAGGCGCGGCGACCGGGGTAGATGGCTAGCAGGTAATCTGCATGCCAACGCAGCGGCTTGTCGGCGCGCAAATGACGAGCCACACGGGCGTCGCGCGCGACGAGAGCGCTGCCCACGTAGGCAAACCAGCCGCGCTCAAATGTTTGACGTCCCAGCGCGCCAACCGTCACTGCGGTCCGTCGCGGCACGTAGGTGATCACGACGTACAGACGATTCACCGCGACGCCAGTCATCGTTCGGGTGGCATCAGTCGCGGCAGACACCACCTCAGTCGCTGGAGACACAGCGTCACTCTGTGCGCCGGCTTGGGCCGACGCATCGCTCATGGTATCGGCCGCGGCCGGCGCCGACGAGGCTGGCAACGCGGACAAGAGTGCGTGCTCCGACCGCTGACGATAATCCGCTCGACGGGTGTACCGCAGACGCGACAAGGCTCTCCCGTGCGCTGATAGACATTGAGAATTTTCTGGAAGCTGCCACGCGCGCCGGCCGGGTCGATGAAACTCTCGACCGACGCGCCCTCATGATCGATACCAAGGCGCAGCACCGCCTGAATGGCGGCGTGCAGTCGCTGCGTTTCGCCCACTCCGACAGAGCCGGCGGGACGCAAGGGGTGCAGCCGCGCACGAAACAGCGCCTCATCGGCGTAGATATTGCCCATGCCAGCGATGTGACGCTGGTCGAGCAGAAAAGCCTTCAGCGGTGTCCGCCGGCCGTGCAAAAGCTGGCGCAGCAACGTCGGCGTAAACTCAGCGCTCAGCGGCTCGACGCCAAGTCTGGCGAAGAATGAACTCTCCTCGGCGAACGCAAGCCCCCGGACGCGACCAAAGCGACGGGTGTCGTAGAAGTACAGGTCGGTGGCCGGGCCGAAGGTGATCACACAGCGCGGTCGACGAGCGCTATCTTCAGCTTCGAAGAGAAGCTGGCCCGTCATGCGCAAGTGCACAATCAGCAACGTCGCGCCAAAGTCGAGGATTAGATACTTGCCGCGCCGCCGCAGGCAGCGCAGGCGGCGCCCGACGACCAACGCCCGCAGCTCGGCTTCGGACTGCGAGCTGACGGTTGCATCAATGACGGCGAGACTGCGCACAATCAGACCCGGCAATGAGGCCGCCAGACGCCGCCGAATCGTTTCAACTTCGGGCAGCTCAGGCACGAGCTGTGTCTCCGGTCACGTCATCACCGTGAGTCTCGGCATCACCACCGTTGACCGGTTGGCCGCTGGTGGGCACCGTCGCCGCGTCGCGACTGTCACTGGTGGGCGAGCAGCCACGGCCGCCGTCGGAAGCCCCTCCGTCCGGTTTGCCCGCCTCAACCGATTGCGTCTGCCACTGCTGCCACCAGTCGCGCAGCCAGGCCTCGGCCTCGTCCTTGTCGTGCAGTTCCCCGGCCTCGGCTTCTTCCCGCACGGCGGCGAGCGCGGCGCCGACCTCGCGACCTTGACCGATACCGAGCAAACGCATCACATCGGTGCCGCTCAGCAGCGGCGCCGACGGTGCCTTGGCAATGACACTCCACACGTCGCGCGCAAGGCGAACGTGCCGTGCGATCGCCACCGCACTGGTCTTTTCACCGCGCGTCGCCAGGCGATCGGCGAGCGAAAGCGCTACCGCCTCGAAGACGTACGGTTCCACAGCGCGCCGATAGCGCGCCACAGCCCGCTGCGTCAGTGGCTGCTCGCGGACGAGAAAACCGAGGCGCAGATGCTGGCGCACGAGCAGGACGATGAACTGTTCGAAGCGACGGCTCGTTTTCAGGCGTCGGCAGATACCCGTTGCCAGGTGCGCTCCGATGACATCGTGATACCAGAACATCACCTTGCCGTCGGCGTCAACACGCCTGGTCGCCGGCTTGCCAAGGTCGTGTAACAACACCGCGTAGGCGAGCGGCACGAGCGGTGCCAAAGCCGGCATGTCAAGAGCGACCGGCGAGGTCAACCAGGGGTTACCTTCGAGTTGGGCGACAATGCCTGGTACGTACTCGAGCGCTTCCAGGGTGTGCTCGAAGACGTCGAGGTGATGGAAACGATTCTGGGTGACGCCCTTGAGAGCGATGAGTTCTGGCAGCACCTCGACAAGGCCGCCGCAGGTGTCGAGAAGACGGAGTGCGGGCACACGCTGGCGCCCTGCCAGCAGAGCACTCAGCTCGTGCTCGACGCGTTCGCCGCTGATGGCGGTCAGGCCGCCGGCCGCTGCGCGGGCGGCCTGCTCCAGGCCCGGCACCGGCGCCAGATCCAGGTCGCAGGCAAAACGTGCCAGCCGCAGAACGCGCACCGGGTCGGCAGTCAGCCCGTCGCGAGAGCAGAGACGCAAACGGCCGGCGCGCAGGTCAACCAGACCGCCGAGCGGGTCTACGATTGCCGCCGACGAAGGTCCGATCGGCTCGCCGATCGGCGGCGCCATCTTGCTCACCGCTGCGCTGCTCGCCACCGGCACGCCACGCTCGCCGGTCGCTGCCCACGGGCCACGCACCAAGAGCGCCATGGCGTTGACCGTGAAGTCGCGAGCACGCAGGTCGTCAAGAATGCTGGCACCGCGCAGCGGCGCCACATCGATGTGGCGATCATCGGCAAGAGCAATGCGATACGTCGCAAAGCGCTCCGAATAGGAGAAAACCGCTGCCTGGAGGGCATCGGCCAGCGCCGTCGCCACACGACCGACGTCGCCGCGCACTACCAGGTCGGCGTCAAGTGGATCGCGACCGAGGACTGTGTCACGCACCACACCACCGACAAACCAGGCGTCTTCCTCTGGGCGCAAGGCAGCAGCAGCAAGGAGTGCCAGATCCGGGAGCGCCGGCCACGCAGCAACCAGCTGGGCGCCGCTCTTCACTGCCGACCCGATCGTACGTGTGGCCGTGCCACG
>JBKQWK010000101.1:0-4035 GCA_052139595.1 Thermoleophilia bacterium
ATTGCACGCGGTGCCACGTCTGGATTTTCGAGAAGGGCAATCTCGCGCAGTGCGTCGATGACTCGCGCTGGGTCAACGCTATTCGGGCAGCGAGCAGTGCAGGTCTCGCAAGTCAGACACATCCAGAGCCCGTCGCTAGCGAGTGCCTGCTCGCGCTTGTTGCGTTGCACGAGGCGCATGATGTCGTGTGGCCGCCAGGTTGTTTCGTCGGCCATGGGGCAGCCGGCCGAGCACTTGCCGCACTGGTAACACTTGGCAACGTCGATGCCGGTGCGTTCGCGCACCTCGGCGCGCAGCGAAGTGCGGGCCGGCGCCGCAGGCACCGGCCCGGCAGCGTCTGTCTGTGCGTCGGCGGGCAGGTCGTCGGTGGGCGAAAGCGGTGTCGAAGGGCTCATGAGTTCGCTCCAATTGTGCGCTGCACCGTCGGCGTCAACAAAAAGTTCGCCGGTGACGCCTCGGCGAAGGGATACGTCTGCGGTTAGTATACCGTGACGAGCCTATTTCGGGCAAATGTTGTCTCATTTAAGTGCCGACTTGCTTCTCAACGTGTCAATAATGATAGCCCGTTGTGAATGCACTCACAACTGAATGACGACGTTGGCGGTGGTGCATGACGACGTTGGCGGTGGCGGCGCCTCAGTGTACTTCGAGTCGCGGCCGTGCCACGAGCAGGACCGTGGCCGCCAGGACTGCGCAGGCGGCGCCGTAGACGAACGTTGCCCAGGGGCCGAAGGCGCTCCAGAGGACACCGCCAACAGAGCTGGCAACGAAGGTGGCGAGCCCGCTGACGGTGGCGAACAGGCCCATTGCGGACGCCCGGTTCGTATCGGGCACGGCCCGGCTGATGAGCGCCTTGCCGGTGCCCTCGGTAGCGGCGATATACAGCCCGTAGACGGCGAAGAGGACGACCAAGGTGACAATTGAGTGGGCGGCGGCGAAGCCGACGTAGACGGCGGCGAAGATGAGGTAGCCAACGAGGACCAGGGGGAACTGGCCGACACGGTCACTGAGGCCACCAAGCGGCAGAGATCCGCTCGCGTAGGTCACGTTGTAGAGCACGTAGAGCAGGATCACACCGGTGACGCCGGCGCCGACCGACTTCGCTTTCAGCAGGATGAACATGTCACTTGAGTTACCGATACCGAAGAGGACGGCGCTGATGAGCAGCCAGCGAAACGCCGGCGAAGCGGGCAGGTGCGGGCGAAAGGATGTGCGCGACGGCGTCTGTGCCTTTTCGTGAACGAACCAGATAATAACGGCGACGCTGATGAAGCCCGGTATGGCCGCCAAGGCGAAAACGCTGCGCATCGAGAGCCCCGACTTGATGAGAAGCAAGGCCAGCAGTGGTCCGAGCACGGCGCCCAAGGTATCCATGCTGCGGTGCAGGCCGAAGGCCAGGCCACGCTGGCCGGAAGGAGTACTGGCGGCGATGAGCGCGTCGCGGGGGGCCGTACGAACGCCTTTGCCGAAGCGGTCGACGAAGCGCGCAAGCAGCGCCACCGGCCAGATGAAGGACAAAGCGAGGATGAGCTTGCCGAAGGCCGAGGCGCCATAGCCAGCCGCCACGAAGACGCGGCGTTTGCCGGTGTAGTCGGAGGCTTGCCCGAACGGCCACTTGCTGATATTGGCAGTCGCCTCGGCAATGCCCTCAATGAGGCCAAGCAGGGCGACGGGAACACCAAGAACAGTGGTCATGAAGAGCGGGAAAAGTGGATAGATCGTCTCTGAGCTGATATCGGCGAAAAAGCTGACCGCGCCGAGTCCGCGGACGTTGCGGTCGAGGCCGCGCAGGCGGGCAAAACGATTGGTGGTCAGGCCGGTCGCTGCCGCGGTAGTGGCAGTTGCCGACGAAACCGGCCCGGAGCCCGGCGTTGGCCCGGGGTCTGCTGCCGGTTCGGGTTCCGGCGTCGGCACCATGTTCGCCGCGGGCGTTTCCGGCGTTTCGCCTGTTTCCGGCGTTTCCGCCGGCTCCGTCGGTACGTCTGCGTTTGGCGTCGTGCCTGCCTGATCAGGTGAGTCGCTCACCGGTCCATAGTATGCCCGGCGCTCATCGGCTGTCGCCTGCGCCGGTGAAAGCGCTGGCCGCCCAATCGCGTCCGAACTGCGAACGCATAGGTAGCGCAGACTCCGGAAACGTCAGAACGGTCCTGGACCGACATAAGAATTGAGCGTGTTGCTGGGCTCGTCGTAGATCGCCCAGAACTTCTTCACGGGGCTGAGATTTTTCCAGAACCCTTGGCTGCCCTTGGGGATGATGAGAATGTTGCCGGGGCCGGCCGTGATGAGATTGCCCTCGTCGTCGGTGATCTCAACCTCTCCCTCGATGATGAAGGCGATCTCGTGGTATTGGCGCTCGAAGGAGCGTCGCTGCACGTCACGTTGCCACAAGCCGGTGCTGAATCGTTCGTCGTCGGACTCAAGGGCTGTGTATTCGTCGCCGGCCGGGTCGGTCTCTTCCGCGTACCGTGGCGCGTCTTCCCAAATGACATCGGTGGGTTTGATGACGCGGATTTTCGGGTTGTGCTCTGCCATGACGCCCTCCTGAGGTCGCAAGACCGGCGCAACGATGTCGGCTGAGGGCAGCTTACCGCAGGTGCGGCCAGTCGGCGGGCAGACGGACGACAGACAGGCAAGTCGACGACAGATGAGCGAAGGTGACAGGGCGCGGGGGAAGGCGGCGGGCAGACGGGCCAGCGAAGGGTGAACGAGCAGGCGGGCGGCCAGGCGAGCGAAGGGCGGCGGGCGTGCCTGCGGCCGCCGCCCTTCGCTCGGTCAGCCCTGCGGTTGCTGCTGGGTGATGCAGTGGACATTGCCGCCGCCGAGCACGATCTCGCGCCCGGCCACGGTCACCACCTTGCGGTCGGGAAAGAGCCGTTGCACTGTCTGCTGTGCGTCGTCGTCGTGGGCGTCGTCGAAGACGGGCAGCACGACGCCGCCGTTGCAGACGTAGAAATTGAGGTACGAAGCGGCCGTTTTGTCGCCGGCTTGGCGCGGGATTGCTCCCTCCGACGAGTCGATACCCCAAGCTTCGTCGGCGGTGATCTCGATGATCGCCGGCATCTGCAAGGTATGTACCTCCAGCTGGCGGCCGCGGGCATCGCTGGCGGCACGCAAGCGGGCGAGATTCTCCTGCAGCAGGTCGTAGCGCCAGTCGTCCTTATCTTCGGTCACGCCGGCCAGAACCACCCCGGGCCTGATGAAGCAGGCGACATCGTCAACGTGGCCGTTGGTCTCGTCGGGGTCGATACCGCGAGCGAGCCAGATGACTTTCTCGACGTTGAGGTAGTCGCGCAGATGCTGCTCGATCTCGGCGCGGCTAAGCTGCGGGTTGCGACCCGGTGAAAGCAGGCATTCCTCGGTGGTGATGACCGTACCCTGGCCGTCGACGTGGATCGAGCCGCCCTCAAGCACCAGGGGAGCCTTGTAGCGGTCGACGCTGGTCAGTTCGGCGATCTTGCGCGGGATCAGCTGGTCTTTGTCCCAGGGGAAGTAGAGACCGTCGTAGAGCCCACCCCAGGCGTTGAAGTCCCAGTCGACGAGGCGCACGCCGCCCTGGTCGTTGGTGACGAAGGTGGGTCCGCAGTCACGCAGCCAGGCATCGTTATTGGCCAGTTCAACGACGCGCACGTGCTCAGGCAGTATGTTGCGAGCGTTCTCGAACTGGTCGTGGTTGACGCCGATAGTCAGCGGTTCGAACTGGGCGATGGCGGTGGCGACGGCGGCCCAGGCGTGTTGGGCCGGCTTGGCGCCGAGGCGCCAGTTGTCCGGTCGCTGCGGCCAGAGCATCCAGGTGCCGGCGTGAGCTTCGAACTCGCCGGGCATGCGATAGCCGTCGTGGCGCGGCGTGGATGCGATCGTAGTACTCATGGTTTGCCTCCTGCGACATGGTGCTTGGGTGCCGTGGTTTCGTCGCCGACAATATGCGTGCCCGCCTCGCCGCTCATCGCCGCTGCGATCTCGGTCAGGCTGGCGATGATCGCCTCGCCGCCAGTGGCGACAAAGCGCAGACAGGCCTCAACCTTGGGACCCATGGAG
>JBKQWK010000102.1:0-3072 GCA_052139595.1 Thermoleophilia bacterium
CCGCCTTCATCACCAGCGGTCCAGTTGTCGCCATGGTCTGGGAAGGCCGTGAGGCGGTCAAAGTGGCGCGGATGATGATGGGTGTGACTGATCCCATTGATGCAGCGCCGGGCACTATCCGCGGCGACTTCGCCCTCTCGAAGGAGGAGAACGTCGTCCATGGCTCCGACAGCGTCGCCAGTGCCGAGCGCGAAATTAGTCTCTTCTTCACGCCGGAGGAGCTTGTCTAGTCGCGGCGCCGTAAGTCTTATCCTGGCCTCGCGCTCGCCGCAACGCGACATGGTGCTGCGACAGCTTGGCATGCCGTTCCGGGTGGTCGTGAGTAATCACGACGAAGTGATGCTGACCGGCGCCCCGTGGCAGACCGCCGAGCAGAATGCCGCCGGCAAGGCACACGACGTGCTCGACCGCGAGAGACCTGGCACCCGTGAAGTGGTTGTCGGCGTCGACACGATTGTCGTTGTCGACGATATCGTGCTCGGTAAGGCGGCCGACGCTGTCGCAGCACGCCGGTACCTCGGTCTGCTCAGCGGACGTACACACGAGGTCATCAGCGGCCTCTGTCTCTGCAATGACGGTAGAGAACGACTGGGCCACGCGCGTACGACGGTCACCTTTCGCGCACTGCAGGCGGCCGAAATCGAACGGTACGTGGCGACGGGGGAGTGGCACCAGCGCGCTGGCGCCTACGCCATCCAGGGCCTCGGCTCGGCGCTGGTCGAGGCGGTCAGCGGTGACTACTTCAACGTCGTCGGGCTGCCTGTCGCTCTGCTCGTGCAGGAACTCATCGAGTTCGGTGTCGGACTGCTCGCCTGGACATCCGTCGAGTCGGCCGCCGGTTGAGGCAGTCGCTCGCAGGCGTGGCTGTTGGTCGGCGCGCCGTTCCCGTATACTACTGAAATTAACGTGCAGAGAAGGGAAGGAGCAGACATAGGCTTCCTCGACTCACTCATAGGTTTTGGCGCTCGCGACATGGCCGTCGATCTGGGCACCGCCAACACTCTTGTCTATCTTCGCGGTAAGGGCATTGTTCTGTCCGAGCCGTCCGTAGTGGCCATCGATCATCGCACCGGCGAGGTGCACGCGGTCGGCGCCGAGGCCAAACGCATGCTTGGCCGTACGCCGGCGACAATCAGTGCCGTACGTCCCCTGAAGGACGGTGTCATCGCCGACTTCGACGTAACCGAGCAGATGCTGCGCCATTTTATCCGCAAGGTCTCGCAGAATCGCTGGTCGCATCCGCGCGTCGTCATTTGCGTGCCGTCGGGTGTTACCGGCGTCGAGAAGCGCGCCGTCGAAGAGGCTACCTATAGCGCCGGCGCCCGCTGGGCGACGCTGATTGAAGAGCCCATGGCCGCGGCCATCGGCGCCGGCTTGCCAGTGGCCGAGCCGACCGGCAGCATGATCGTCGACATTGGCGGCGGCACCAGTGAAGTGGCTGTGATTTCCTTGGGCGGCATCGTCGTCAGCCAGTCGATCCGGGTTGGCGGGGACGAACTTGACGAAGCGATCATCGCCCACGTCAAAAAAGAGTACAAGCTGCTGATCGGCAGCCAGACCGCAGAGGAAATCAAGCTCGAGATTGGCTCCGCGTATCCGCTGCCGCAAGAAGAGCAAGCGGAAATCCGTGGTCGCGATCTCGTCACTGGCTTGCCCAAAACAATTGTTCTCAGCAGCGAGGAGATTCGCGGCGCCCTCGAAGAACCTGTGCAGGCGATCATCGATGCCATCAAGGCGACCCTCGATAAGACGCCGCCTGAACTCAGCAGCGACATCATGGATAGAGGTATCATGCTTGCCGGCGGGGGATCGCTCTTGCAGGGTCTGGCCGAGCGTCTGCGCAACGAAACGCAGATGCCTGTTCATGTTGCCGAGTCGCCGCTCACGTGTGTTGCCGTTGGCTCGGGCAAGTACCTCGAGGAGTTTGATGTCCTCGTCAAAAGCAAACGCAACACGCGGCCCAGAGGGCGTCAGTAGCCTCTTGCTTCGCTCGTGAACCGTAAGCGTGCACTCAGGCGGCGAGTCTTCGCTGCCGTCTTGCTCCTGCTGTCGATTGGTCTGCTGACCGTGTTTTTTCGCGATTCCACGAACGGTGTGGTGCACGATGTGCAGAGCGTTGGTCTGACCATTGTGCGCCCGCTGCAGGTGGGTACGGCGCGGGTTACGAAACCGTTTCGCGACGCCTGGAGCTGGGCCGGCGGGCTCTTCCAGGCGAAATCGGAAAATGACCGTTTGCAGAAAGAGGTCGCCCAGCTTCGTCTGAGCGTCGGCGATCTGCTGGCGACGCAGGCCCAGAATCAGCAGTTGCGTGGCTTGCTGGCCTACACGCGCGACCCAATTTTCCCCCAGGGAGCAAAGTTCGTCACCACGCGCGTGATCGCCCGCTCGACCAGCGCCTGGTATTCGTCGGTGACGATTGATGTCGGCAGTAGCAGTGGCGTCAAACTCTACGATGCCGTCGTCAACGACCAGGGGCTGGTTGGACGTGTTTCGGCAGTGTCGCCCGAGGTGGCGCAGGTGCAGCTCATCACCGACCAGCAGAGCTTCGTCGATGCGGTTGTCCAGAAGGGCGGTGCGCAGGGTATGCTCGCCGGCAGCGTCACCGGTGACCTGACGTTGCAGTACGTGGATAAGAGTGCCAAGGTGCAGGTCGGCAGTTTCGTGCTCACATCGGGGTTGCGTGGTTCGATTTTTGTGCGCGGCATTCCCATTGGCGTTGTCACCCAGGTTGGCCAACAGGACGTTGAACTCTACCAGAACATCTCGATTCAGCCGTTCGTCAACTTTCATCAGCTCGATCAGGTGATGGTGGTGCTCCAGTGAGAACCTCAGTGCTCTCGCGCGCGGCACCGTCAGCGTCTCGGAGCCGGAGCGCTGACGTGGCGCGACTGTTTGCCGTACTCCTCGTCGCCGTGCTCCTGCAGACGACGATAGCCCCGTTCGTACGCATCCTCGGTGCCAACCCGGACTTCGTCCTCATCCTCGTCGTCTGCGTTGGTCTCTTGCGTGGCCCCGAACGGGGCGCCGGCTTTGGCTTTCTCGCCGGTGCCTTGGTCAGTCTGATTCTCTTTG
>JBKQWK010000103.1:0-10479 GCA_052139595.1 Thermoleophilia bacterium
GTTATGTGCACCCAGTTCGCCACGAACGAGCATAGAGGCAGATGCGCCAGTACGACATCACAGTGGCTGCCGGCAAGCGGCTGATCGGCTCGGGCAGTTGCACATCATCCAGCGATCCAGACGGCGCTGGAATCCGGCACCGTCGCAATCATTGCCGGCACGACGAATGGCTACGTGGCTGAGGAGATATTGAGGGGAATTGGCCAAGCAGCTGGCTTCGACCGCAGTCGGTTCTTCCGCGGCATCCAGCCTACGCAGCTGCCGTAGATGGCCGGGCGGAGGTTTTCGATGAATACGTCGCCGGTATCAGGGATATCGAGACCTTCTCGCACATCTACCTACTGTACCTGTTCGACCGGGCAGGCGAGGTCGAGCCGGTTCGACCACATTCCTTGACGACGAAGCCCATGGAATCTTCGCCTCGCGCCATCCTCGCCGTCCGAACGCAGTTCGGCATGTCGATCGTCCGGCTGCTGAGTGGAGAGGGCGGAACATTGATCGTCTCAGGCATTGATGTGCTCGACGGCACGCCGCTTCTGGACATCAAGCCCCACGTCCCCCGATTCGACAGCGTGGTGGACGCATCCGACGGCTGGGTCGGCCCTACGGAATGGAGGCCGAAGCTGGAGGGCCGAGAGTAGTGCCGCGAAGCCGACGAATGCACCCTTGATGTTGCTCTGACCCCCGCAGGATGCTTGACGTTACTCGGGCACCAGTCCAGACGGCGGCTCTCCGTCGACACTTGATCGAGGTGGTGTCTACACTGAGTGCTACCACGAGCGAGTGGCAAAGGCGCCGCCGTAGCGCGCCGGTCGAGCGTCGGCGACATCTTCGTGTCCAGCGTTTCTTCGTCCCACACATGTTTTCGCATCATGCGCGACTTCGGGGCTCAACAGGAACGCCGTGAACGCGCAGCACGGCTGAATTTCTGAGACAGCTCGAACCTGCGAAGGCTCACGACCGTTGTCAATTCGACAACATCATCCCTGTAAATGAGCACGTTCTGCTGTCCGGTCGCCTGCCCGATCGCTGCGCTTCGCAGCAATCGCGTTGTGATCGTGGCTCCAGCAGCCGGATGTCTTCGTCATCGATGGGTCAACCGACCCTGTCCTGACTCTGGTCCACCTCAGCAACCACGCTCTTGAGGGCACTGATCGCCGTCATGGCGTTCGGCCAACCGGAGTAGAACGCCAGATGGGTGATCGCCTCAGTCAGCTCGTCCGTGGTGAGACCGTTCTCCAGTGCCTTGCGCAGGTGAAAGGCGATCTGATCGGTGCGGTAAAGGGCCACCAACGCTGTGACGGTGGTCAAGCTGCGATCCCGTTTGGACAGGCCAGGGCGCTCCCAGATGTCTCCGACCAGGAGATCATCAGTAAACGATACGAGCTTCGGTGCAAAGTCGCCGATCATCTCTTGTGCGGCGGTCTGCTTCTGAGATTCAGACATGTTCTTCACCTCAGATTGAGTGGTGAGGCCAGTTTCACCATCCTTGGCTTTGGCTACCGGCCGGCCCTCTTCGCAAGCTCTTCGGGGTAGCGGTCCCCTTGTATGGTGACCCGCGACGCGGCGCCCTCGATCTCACGCAGGTCGTCGGGCGTGAGCTCGATCTCAGCCGCTCCGAGGTTCTCATCTAGTCGCGCCAGCTTCGTCGTGCCCGGGATGGGGACGATCCACGGCTTCTGCGCGAGCAGCCAGGCCAGCGCGATCTGCGCCGGCGTTACACTTTTGCCCGTCGCGATCTCGGCGAGCAGGTCGACCAGGACACGGTTCGCCTTCCGGGCTTCCGGAGTGAAGCGGGGGACGATCTGGCGGAAGTCGTTCTCGGCAAACGTCGTGGTCTCGTCGATCTTCCCCGTCAGGAAGCCCTTGCCGAGGGGGCTGAACGGCACAAAGCCGATCCCCAGTTCCTCGAGCGTCGGCAGCAGTTCCTCTTCTGGGAGCCTCCACCAGAGTGAGTACTCGCTCTGGACCGCGGCAAGCGGCTGGACCGCGTGCGCGCGGCGGATCGTCTGCACGCCGGCTTCAGAGAGACCGAAGTGCCTAACCTTGCCCTCCTGGATCAGATCCTTGACGGCTCCCGCCACCTCTTCGATCGGTACGTCCGGATCGACGCGGTGCTGGTAGAAGAGATCGATGGCATCGACCTTGAGCCGCTTCAGCGAGGCCTCGGCGACCTGCTTGATGTGCTCCGGCCGGCTGTCCAGCCCTCCCTGTCCCGGTTCCACGCCGGGATCGAAGCTGAAGCCGAATTTGGTGGCGATCACGACCTGGCCACGGAGTGGGGCGAGGGCTTCGCCCACGAGCGCTTCGTTCGTGAATGGGCCGTACGCTTCGGCGGTGTCGAAGAACGTGACGCCGCGCTCGACGGCCGTCCGGATGAGGGAGATCATCTCCTGCTTGTCGGGAGGCGGACCGTAGGCGAAGCTCATGCCCATGCAGCCCAGCCCGAGGGGCGAGACCTCCAGGTTACTGGTTCCAAGACTACGCTTCTGCATCATGCACTCTCCTTCGGGTGGGGGTCGGAAGCCCCCCGTCACTGGTCGTTAGCTTCTGCCGTTTGACTGCGGCCGACAGTGATAAATGAGGCTCCGCCGCAGCGAGAGCCATGACTGGTCCGGCGACCGCGAGGAAGCGCCGTCATTCGGGCTTGCTCACCCCCAAGCTGCGGCGAATCTCGTGTTCCGGGAACATGGCCAGCTTGACGGTCAGCGTTTCGCTATCACTCTCACCTGAGGCCGCAGCAGTCTGCGCTATCGACTCGCGTGTCGATCACGAGTCTGTATTGGCGACGAAGATCTTGCCGAGCGAGTGCGCCGGGCCGATGAGCGCCCCCAGGGCGAAGTAGCTACCCGGCTCGAATGCGTGTGCAATCGGGTCGAGCCTGCGCACATCGATGTGGCCCTCCGCATCGAGGCAGCCCTCGTCGATCTTGACATCCTTGATCTCGCCGATGAACTGGGTGTGCAGGCCGAGCTCGTGCACCTGGACGACCTTGCACTCAACGACGAGCGGGAACTCCGCCACATAGGGTGCATCGACGAACTCGGCCGCGACGGGCGTTAGGCCGGTAGCGGCGAACTTGTCAACGTCACGCCCCGAGACCAAACCGAAGTAGTCGGCGGCGGCGGCCTGCTCGCGGCTGGGCAGGCTGATGGTGAACGCCTTGCGGGCGACGATGTTGCCGTGCGTAGCGGTCGCCGCCCGCAGCGACACACAGACGCAGGGCGGCTTCGAGCAGGCGATGCCGCCCCAGGCCGCCGTCATCACGTTCGGCCGCCCGTCAGCGTGGTAGCTGCCGACGACGAGGACCGGCGTTGGGTAGAGTACTGTCTTGGCCCCCAGCGATTTCTTCACGTTGCCTCCTCTCGGGGGCAAGGGCGTGCAAGGACCATGGTCTCAATCAGCACTTCAGTATGGCACGAGGCCAGTCTCGACGTC
This sequence comes from Thermoleophilia bacterium, assembly GCA_052139595.1. Classification (GTDB taxonomy): domain Bacteria; phylum Actinomycetota; class Thermoleophilia; order UBA2241; family UBA2241; genus JBKQWK01. The sequence continues at coordinate 3,439 of JBKQWK010000103.1, forward strand.
AGAACCCCAGTTACCTTGGTTCGCACCCCTGTCGCGGGCATATGCTGCCAGCGCACCTTCCGCCCCATTACTGAGATGGCCAGCCTGCGTCCTCCATGGCAGCTTCGGCCGCCTCCCGGGCGTCGCAATCCGTGCGCCATCGTGTTGCTACGAGCCTACGTCCGGTCACCTCGTCGGACTCCGGCGAAGCCAGCCAGAGCAGCGGCGGGACCACGATGGCTGGGTCAAGCAAGGCTGACCGTACCTTCTTCGGCACATCGTCCGGGATCATGCCGGTGAGGGTCGCGCCGCCGGGCAGAAGCGCGTTCACGCTCACCCCTGTGCCGGCAAGCTCCTGGGCCCAGATGATGGTCTCCGACTCGAGCGCGGCCTTGGACGGGCCGTACGGCGAGAAGCCACGCCGGCGCATGGTCTCGTGGTTCATCGAGATATTGATGATCCGTCCCCAGCCGGACTTGAGCATGACCGGCACGGCGCTGCGCGCCATCAGAAACGGCCCGCTGACGTTGGTGTCGATCACCATGCGCCAGGTGTGCGGCTCGATCATCCAGAACCGGGTCGGCTCGGTCATGAATGAGGCGCTGACGTACTTCATGCCGCGACCGGCGTTGTTGACCAGAATATCGAGATGGCCGCAACGCTCGAGCGCCGTCTCGACGACACGGTCACAGTCCTCCTCGCGCGTGACGTCGGCGATGACGGGCAACACGCACTCCTTGCCGCACGCCTGCCGCGCCTCCTCAGCGACGGCTTCAATCTCGGTGCGCTCGCGTGCCGCGGTGGCGACAACATATGCTCCCGCTCGCACAAGCCCGAGCACCATGGCCCGCCCGAGGCCGCGTCCGCCGCCTGTGACAATCGCAACGCGACCTGAGAGTTGGCTCGGCTCCATTGTCGTCCTCCTCGACGGTTCAGTGCCTGCATCTGGAACTCTGCATAGCGCATTCTAGCCGCGGCCCTCAGTGGCCTGGTGTGATCGATGCGCTCGAGACCCTGCTTTGCCCCATTCGGCGATCCACTTCCTATGGAAGGATCGGCATTGGTTCGGACGCCGGAATTGCGTCGGCGACACCTGAAGAGCGGCTGCACATTGGTCTCTTTCGAGAAGCCCGCGTCACTGGGTGTGGAGTGTCGCGGGATGCAGGGCCGAGGTGGGCGCGGCAAGGTGACACTTTGCGCCGATTGCGGCCAGGCGTCAGGTGAATGCTACGCCGCAACATCGCTATGGCCGGGCGCTACAGCAAGCGGCATGGTGCTGCCGGGGCGCGGTGGCTGATCCGGTGCGAGGGCCCGCTCAACTCTGCTCGAGCAACGTCCGCAGCTTTGCCTTCGGGTTGTCGGTGAGCGGCTCGCCGTGGGCCAGGCAGAGGATCGCGAACGGCAGGTCGAGCAGTCGTTCGACGCTGTGTCGCGTGGCCGCCGGATCCTCGTGGAACTCAAAGGGAACGAAGCGCAGGTCCTCACCCTCGGGTCGCATCACGAGGTCCGAGCAGAAGAGGATTCCGGGATCATCGTCGAGCAGGAAGGAGTAGTGCGGCCACTCGGGCCCTGGTGTGCGAATCACCAAGAGACCGCCGGGGAGCACGTCACCCTCCGCGTAGCGGCTATCGGGCTCTTCGTCGGGGGCCTCGGCGTCTTCGGGTAGCCAGACTTGGGCGCCGAACTCGCGGCGATAGCGCCAGGCGGCGCGTTGGTGACAGCGGGCCGTGAGCGCGACCACCGTCGGTGCCGGCAGCGTGGCCAGGAGGTCGTCGGCGAGTCGCACGGGGTCGACGAACACACAGTCGGCCTGGCCGACCAGTGCCTGCGAGCTGGAGATGCCGCCGCCGATGCCACTGTTGTGGATGCGCCAGTGGAAGAGGCCATCCGCGACCTCATCGATATGATCGGCGATTTCCTTCGGTTCGCTCATGGCCGGCCCTCCTGCTCGCTCGTGGCGTTGTCACCGCTGTGACGAGGATAACACCGTGCGGCACCGCGCATGCGCCGTTTCATATGATGGAGCATCACGCGGAAGCCTGGGCACGAATTGAGGGATAGATGGAGCGCCTCGATAAGGACGACGAGATCGCGCCGGCGCTGTGCGAGTTTGCCGAGGATCTCTTCGGCTGGCTCTCCGAGTGCGACGAAGCTGTCGTGCAGACAGTCGGTCCGTCCTTGCAGTGGTGAGCTCCTTAAGTTGGTACATTGAGCTGGCGCGGCCACAATTCACCTGGCGCTGGGCCAAAGCCGGTGAGGAGCTGTGCGCTGCCTTGAAGCGCTACTTCGTCGGTGACGATGAGGAGGTTCGTTTTTTTTCCTGACGCTTGCCGACAGCGCTGCGCTACCGCCATACCGACATCGACGATGTACTCATAGCTTCCCGGACCGCCACGTTTGCGGATATGACCTCGCATGGGATTGACTCCCTCCTCCTGACGCTCACGCGTCTGTCTGTAGTGTGTAGTGCGGGGTCAAGCATGGCTCTGTGCGTGCCAACCGGGAAACGCTTTCGACGCGAGGCAGAGCGCCATCGGAACGCGACCAACGAGCTCTGCGGTGACGACTGCTGCAACGCCCACGAGCTGGCCCGGTCGATCGCCGCCGTATCCGGCGCCCGATCATCGCCGGGCAGCCCCGGTGAGCAAAGGTGCCGGGCCTCGGCCTTCCGACGCTGACGACTACCGTTTCGTTGCCATAGTCAGGCTCTTCGACCACTATGGACGATGCGGCATCACCGGCGACTCGAAGATGCTCGGCTGGCTGCTCGGACGGCGGCCCACAAGCTTCGGTTTGTACACGGGATGGAGCTTGGCGGTCTGAGGGTGGCCGCGGGCAATATCCGCCCTGCGCAGCGCCGCTCTCGCGCTGTCTACTCCGCCCAGGTCACGACCTCCTCGAGCTGCGCCCGCTGGCGCTCGAAGCGATTGATCTGCGCCTCACCATCGGGGTACCCGAGCGCCACGCCGATGACGAACTGCTTGTCGGCGGACTGAGGCAGAAGCTCACGCAGGCTGTCGGGGTCGCGCACCGCCATCGCCATGATGCAGGTGCCAAGGCCCTTGCTGTGGGCTGCCAGGCATACGGACTGAACCAGCAGCCCGCTGTCAAAGAGGGCGTAGTCGATTGCCAGGCCCCGCTCTATGGCGAACAACAGAAGACAGTGGGCGCCGAAGAACTCGGCGGGACCGATCCTCCCTGGCTCGGGCGCAAAAGCCGCGCGCAGATCGAAGAGCTGCTTGGTGCGTGCCGCCAGATGCGGCGGCCATTCACTCGGCATGCCGAAGTCGGGACCGGCGGGGGTCTCTCGCTGGTCTGGGGCCTTGCCGGCGCCCTTCAGGCGCTCCAGGGTCTCGCCGGCGACAACGTAGATGTTCCAAGCCTGCGTGTTGGCCCACGAGGGCGACCAGCGGGCTTCGTCTAGGAGCTCGCGAACGATCTCGTGTGGCACCGCGTCAGGCTTGAACCGGCGGATGCTCCTGCGACCACGGATGACGCCTTCGAACTCCATGTCGTTCATCTCCTTTTGCTCGGTACAGGCCGACTCTGCTTAGGAATGGCCTGTCTCATCACGCGTCGACGGCCAGGAACCCCCGGATCTTCTCGAGCCAGTCGGGGATGGCGATCTGCTGGGGGCAGAGCGCCTCGCAATCGTGACACTGCGTGCACGCCTCGGCGCGCGCGGGCTCCGGCAGCCAGCCGTAGGCGAAGCGCGCCGCCGCCGGCCCGCCGTTGTAGATGATCGCCTCGTTGTAGAGCCCGAGCACTTCGGGAATGGCGACGCCGCTCGGGCAGGGCAGGCAATAGCGGCAGTTAGTGCAGTCGATCGGACTGCAAGACAGATACGCATCGCGGACCTGACGATACACGTCGAGCTCGTCCGGCCTGAGTACGTCCACGGCGCCGCGCTCGGCGCAGGCGAGGTTCTCCTCGAGCTGCTCCATGCTGCTCATGCCGGAGAGCAGGAACGACACCTCCTCGTGAGCCCAGACCCACTGCAGCGCCCAGTCGACCGGCGAGCGCGGCGCCGCGCCTGCGGCCTCGCGCCGCGCGTTGGCGGCGGCCCAGAGCTCAGCGACCGCCTCCGGTGGTCGTCGCGCCAGCCGGCCGCCGCGCAGCGGCTCCATGACGATCACGCCGAGCCCTCTGGCCGCGGCATACTCGAGCCCCCGCGTGCCCGCCTGAAACTCCTCGTCCATGAAGTTGTACTGGATCTGGCAGAACTCCCAGAGGTCGGTGGCGTCGAGGACCTCCTCGAAGACCGGGTACTGGTCGTGAAACGAGAACCCCAGATGGCCGATGCGCCCGGCGGCCAGCGCCTCCTCAGCCCAGGCGAGCACGTCGTACTCGCGAAGCTTGGCGACACTGCCGGCGCGCAGGCCATGCAACAGGTAGAAGTCGACCGAGTCGAGCTGCAGGCGCTCGAGCTGCTCGCTGAAGTAGCGCTCACAGTCGTCGTGCGACTGGACCCTGAACATGGGCAGCTTGGTAGCCACCTTGAGCCGACCGCGCAGCTCGGCGAAGCCGGCGTCGCCCGGTCCGAACAGGTCGCGGGCCACGACGGGCAACGCCTGGCCGAGCCACCGTTCGCTGGCGCCGTCGTGATAGGGGTAAGCCGTGTCGATGTAGTTGACGCCAGCCTCGACGGCGCGACGCAGCATGGCGTTGGCGGTCTCGACGTCGATGCGGCCGTAGGCGTCGCCTGTCGCCGCGGCACCATCTGGCAGTTGCGGCAGGCGCATGGCTCCGAACCCTAAAGCGGACGGTCGAAAGTCGATCCCGCCGAAGCTTCGATACTGCATCGTTCTCCTCTCAGTGAGGGTCTGGTCGGTCAGAGCCGTCGTCACATCAGCGGTCCTTCAGTCTCTCCGAGAGGAGCACGCCGGCCTAGGCCATGTTGTCGAAGGCGTTCTCCGTGACGATAACGACGAAGGCTTCTTTGGGGATTCGGTGATCTCGCTGGCGGCGTCGGTAAGCACTTTGGCGAGCCTCTCCTTCATGATCTGACCCCATTCGTTGGTCCACTTTTCATGACTCATCTGTCCAGATCTTGGCAACGTGGATTTGCTGCATACTGTCTCCTCTTGTTTGGCTAGCGCTCGGGTAGTGCGTGGAGCAGTAACACCGTATGGAGCGGCGATCAGCGCTTTGATTCCAGTCTACAGACCTCTGATTTACCGGGATTTTCTGCTTCCGTCGACATCGCCTGCCATCTCGTTCGGACGATTTGGCTGCCGTTCGGGCAGCGGCGCTGCAAAAAACTGTCGTTGCTGTGGTTGTCAACGCGGCCGCCAGGGCCTCGTCGTAGCGCCCGGCAGCCTCTTTTTGCCGGCCGACCGCAACGTCGCTGTAGAGGTCTATCGTACTGCCGATTCGCGGGCTACGCTGCCAGTGCCTTGAAATCCGTCCACAGGGGCTCGGCTTGTCGGCGTCGGCCGTCCGCCAGTACGCAGGGGATGCTTTCGAAGACTTACGACGACGCCGCCAGGTGCGGCTACGGGTTGCAACAAACGCTCCAGAATCGCCGCGTGGACGGGCGCGAGGGTAAGTATGGTTCAATGGCCCCTCTGGACGGATTTCAAGGCACTTGCCGCATAGCCGCGCTGACCGCAAGATTCACTGCCTACCTAGTGTTTTCTCGTCGGCAGCGTGGCGGCGAGAGACGCCCTGTGCGGCATCTTCTGACGCCGGACAGGTTTGGTAGACCTGTCCGGCTGGAGGGACCAACGGCGACGTCCATCTCTACGCGCATCCCGCTCCGCCTGGATATTCCTGCCTGGACGACTGTTCTATGGTGAAGACAGGCACGAATGCCCATGATCGTGGTAAGACCAGCGCCGGAGGCGACGATGACCCGCACTACAGCAAAGCGCAGCAGCGAGAGCGGTTTTGCCGTCCTCCAGGCGCTGATTGTCTTCGCCCTCTTCGCCCTCTTCGCTGCCCTTGGGATCCCGGCCTTCGCCTCCCAGGCAAAGAGGGCGGTCCTCCGGCAGAACACTGCCAGCCTTGCATCACAGGTGCGGAGCTACCTGGCGCTCGACCTCAGTCCCGTGTATGTCGCCGATGCTGTCCAGCCAGCCGGCGGCCTCGGCAACCCAGCCGCCCTCTCCACGGTGCTCGCGGGCGCCCTGCGCACGGGCATCGCTGGCCGCTTCGTGAATCCCTTTAGCAGTAGTCGCGTGATCGTCTGCGCGAGTGCGCCGCCCTCGTCCGTGGGCAGCGCCCGTCCCGCCGTCTGGATCACCGACGATGCGCACTACGCTTACGCCGCGTTCAGGTCGTCGCCGGTGACGAAGTCTCAGCTCGCCGGGACCCTCGTGGTCGTCTTCGGCGTCCGTGCTAACCTCGCCACGATCGACGTCTTCTACGTCGACGCCTCAGGGGCGCGTTCGCCCCAGGCCGCGGCGCTGGCACTCTGAGCTACAGCGCCGCGGGCTCGCCAGCGCTGAGCGACGCGAGGTGGTTGGAGGGTCGCGCTGAGTGGCACTCTCATCGCCCCGCTCGGTCCGGCAGGGTTTCCCGACCGAGTGACCAGGGGCTTGCTCGCCTAATGTGCGAGGAAACACGAAGGCACGCGCTCGGGGTTACACGACGTGCCTACCGAGCACCCTTGCATAGGCGAGTGGCACTGGCAATGTAAAACGCGTGGAGTGAGGTGACGAGGCGATCGCCCCCCAAGTGGCGCATGAGCCAGACTCGCGACTATCCGACCGACTACCGCTATAGAATGTCGGTGACAACGTCGTGTGAGCGGAGAGTTCGTGAGCAAGGGGCACGGCCACTATCCAGTAGTGCCCCAACCCGTGGCCCACGAAAAGGTTGGAAGCGAAGGATAGCTACCTGTGTTTGAGCAAGCCTTCAAGAACATCGACGCCATCCTGCGCCAGGAAGCGGGCTGTACGACTGAGCTCGACTACACCGAGCAGACATCGTGGCTTCGGTGCCTATGCGCCCGACTTCTTCGACTTCATTGTCATCGATGAGTGCCATCGCGGCGGCGCCAACGACGAGAGCACCTGGCGCGCCATCCTGACCTACTTCGCCCCGGCGCTGCAGCTCGGC
>JBKQWK010000104.1:0-3858 GCA_052139595.1 Thermoleophilia bacterium
GCATCTGCTCCACCACTGTTCCACCACGAAAAGCGACGCGCTGAACCGCGCTCGGTCGTTCGCCACCACGTGGGCATTTCGATGCTAGCAGCGAACCCGGACAGCGACAATCGTCTGCTCCCCAGCCAGCTCATCCGCAGTCTCATCTCTTGATAAAAGTCAAGTGCCGCCCGCGCCGCCGACTGGCGGTTGCTGCTTCGGCACGTAGTCAGCTGAGTTCCCGGCGGCTGAGCCGACAGGCCAAAAGTGGCGATAACCTGTCGGCGGACCACCAGCGCAATCGCGCCCGCAGCGGGCCGATCGAGACGATCAAGGGGAACACGCCAGCACAGGCTTCTCATCGACAGCCTTGCTGCAAAAGCTATAATGACTTTCTTGACGACTGCGACCTTTCGGGCCAGCGAGGCTCGGCGCAGCGTCCCTGTGAGGTGTTGGGACCGTGGGCGGGGCACGAGACCTTCGTGAAGCTGCTCAAGCGACCTGGAGGAGAGTCTCCTGCGCGGCCGCACGTGTTCGCGACCCTCGCGTCTTGGGCCGCGTCTGGTTTCACTTCCGCCACGCCAGTGGCGGACTCCCCCGACGCCTGCACCCGCAAGCAGCCGTGCGGATCAGCCTCTCTTAGCTGAGGCTTCAAGCTCGATCCAGCTGCATCCGCGGCACCACCGTCGTCTGCGCCGGGAGGCACGCCGAGTCACCCGCAGGTTCGCTGAAGGCGCCGTCAATGCACGACCGCTGCGGTACTGCCCAAGAAGTACGAGGTCATGGCCGGCCACTCCGGAGAAGACAACCAGTGAACAAGCGCACAATTTTCCAACAACACGATCAACACTCTGTCGATGCTCAATGCCCTCTCGACGCCGTGACGCCGGCAACGATCGTTAGGTCGTCTGCCTGCCCTGGGCGGACGCGAGGATGACCGCACGTCGCAGCAAACGCACGAGACTGCAGCGACTGCAGCGCCAGACTCGGCTCCTGCCGCGGCAGTTCTGGCTGTTGGCCGGCGGTACCTTCTTCTATTTGGCGGTCACCGGCCTTGCCTTTCCCTACACGGCCATCCTCATCCATGATCGTCTCCGGGTCTCGATGGGCGTTGTCGGCTTGATCATGGGTGGTACCGCGCTCATTGGCCTGCCGCTGCAACTTCTCGCCGGCAGCGTGAGCGACCGCTTTGGACGCCGGGCGGTGATGCTCGTCTGCGCTGCCTCTGAAGCGCTGATGTACGCCGGTCTCGCTTTCGCCAATCAGCTCTGGCTCGTCTGCCTGCTCGTCTTCTTCGATCGCGCTCTGGGCTGGCCAATGTACCTGACGGCGAGCAATGCCATGGTCGCCGATCTCGTCGCACCCCGCCTGCGCGCTGAAGGCTACAGCCTCATACGTCTGATGATCGGCGCCGGCACGGTTGTCGGACCGCTCGTTGCCGCTTTACTGCTGACGGCGCACGCTGCCGTGTCCGATCTCTTCGTACTTGCCGGCGCCGGCTGCCTGGTCTATTTGGGCTTTACCGTGCTTGTTCTGCGTGAGACGCGCCCGGCGCGTCCGCGGCGCCAACGCACCAAGTCGCTGACTGGAGGAGCGACGCAGGCCTTTGGCAGCTTCGTCTGGGCGGGTCTGACGCGGCCCTCGCGTTCGCGCCGGCGCGGCAAGAGCAAGGCGACGACAGGCTACCGTCAAGTCCTCCGCGATCGCCGCTTTCTCGCCTTCTGTCTCATCTCACTCCTGCCTCTCTACTGCTTTGGCCAGCTCTACTCGAGTCTGCCGCTCCTGGTAACCGGCATTTTGCACATCGGTCCTGCGACGTGGGGTCTGTTGATGTCATTGAGTTCGCTGGTGATCGTTGTTGCTCAGTACCCCATCGTGCGCCTCGCCAAGAGATTCGATGCGATGATCGGGGTCGCCGTCGCCAGTCTCCTCTTTGGTCTCGGCGTCGGCCTGATCGCCTTTGTGCCGGCCGGATGGCCGCTGTTTGCGGCGATCGTCCTCTTCTCGCTCGCTCAGGCCCTGTATGCACCTCTCAGCTCGGCGATCGTGGCCGATACAGCTTCGGTTGACTTGCGCGGACGCTATATGGGCTCCTGGACGCTCATCTGGACTGCCGGGCAGGCGTCCTTCGGGCCAATGCTGGGCGGCGTCCTTCTCGACGGCCTGGGAGCACATCTCAGCTATGGATTGATCATCGCTTTCGGCGCCCTGGGAGCGAGTCTTTATCCACTCCTGCGTGCCACCCGACGCCAAGCCGAGCCGGTTGAGTTGAACTGAGCAAAGACGCTTACCGGCGCAGCCGGCACCGGCGCTTACCGGACCTAGACGGCGGCCGGCGCCGCCGGAGCCGTAGTTACCGGCTGCGCACCACGCGTCGCAGTCCACGAGCCGGCAACGCCAGCCGCCAGCACAGCGGTCATCCACCCCAGGCCCGAGCGCTCCATTCCCCAGCGACGGTCAAGCGACCATGCGCCCGGGCCAACTTCGGCTAAGGCTAGCAGGGCACTGATCAGGACGAGGTTGTACTCGTAGCCACCGTTCGACGCCCACGGACCATTCTTCCAATGAACGGTGCGAATTGCCGTCAGCATGATCGCGACGAGCGTTGCCTCCGCCAGCGGCACCGCCGCCCCAAGGACGAGCAACGCGCCGCCACCGGCCTCACCGAGACCGGCCATAAGAGCGTTGCGCCGTCCGGGCACAAGTCCCATGGCGGCAAAACCATCGCCAGTGGCATCCAGACCATGTCCGCCATACCAACCAAACAGTTTCTGTGTGCCGTGGCCGATGAACAGCCCGCCGATGGCCGTACGAAGTAGCAACCGTCCTGCACCCATGCTGACCCCTTTCCGATGCGAAGTAGATCCTGACTTGCCTTTCCCGCCAGCCTCAGGTAAGAAACGCGAGAGAAAGTACGTGTGTATCGCCAATTAGATAGCCTTCAACGAACTAATGCGGTAAACTGATGCTGTTTCGCCACGGCAGACACGGCCTGTTCACAGTCGGTTTCGGTGGCGATTCTCATTTGGCAAACAGTGGAGACCGTGAGAAGCAAGTGATGAGAGACGATTTGAGCGCACGCGACACGCAGCGCGAAGGCATCGATGACGACTTGCGCACGGTCTATGGAACCGTGCAGCAGATCAGCGTACCAAGATGGCTGAAACTCGACCTGACAATGGCGCAGTTCAAGGCATTAGTCGCGATTCATCGCAACCTGGGGATCTCGGTGTGCTCACTCGGTCGCGAACTTTCCATTGGCGAATCGACGGCGAGCGTGCTTGTCGATCAGCTCGTACGACGCGGCCAGGTCGAACGGACAACCGACCCTGATGACCGCCGGCGCGTGAGACTGGCGGCGACGGCACGAGGCGAGAAGCTGCTGAGCGAGCTTCGCCAGGGAAACCGGGAAATCATGGCCAACTGGCTGGCTGAACTCGGTGACGACGAGCTTGACGCGCTCGCGCGCGGCTTGCGTGCGCTCGCCCAAGTAGTCAGCGCCAGCACTCTACGTTCCGCATCCGATCTGACAACAAAGAAGGTGAACGCATGACAGCTCCCGACTCACTCACGCCGGCGTCCGGTCCCCCTGCCCCCCGCATTGCCTACAAATGGATCGTCTTGTCCTGCACGACACTCGGCGTCTTGCTGGCGATGATCAACGCTTCGAGCTTGCTCATCGCCCTGCCGGCGATCTTTCGCGGCCTCGAGCTTAATCCGCTCGATGCCGGCAACTTCACCTTCCTGCTCTGGATCCTCATGGGCTATGGCTTAGTGCAGGCCGCCCTCGTCGTCACCGCCGGGCGCTGGGGCGACATATTCGGCCGCGTACGCATGTTCAAGATCGGTTTTATCATCTTCACCCTGGCTGCCGTCGCC
>JBKQWK010000105.1:0-9142 GCA_052139595.1 Thermoleophilia bacterium
CTCGGACGCCCGTCGCCTGTTCCTGCGCCCGAAAGTGTCGGCTACGGCGTCGGCGGCAATGGCGGCTACAACGCCAGTGGCTGCGGCCGCTCCGGCGCCGGCTCAGGCCGGATTCGTCGTGCGGTGAATCTCCATCACGTCCTGCAGCAACTTGACGGCTTCGTCGTGCGAACGCTGGAAGGAGTTGCGCCCCATGATTGTGCCGAAGCCGCCGCCGAGGGCGATCTGGCGGTTGGTCTCGAGCACGGCCTCGGTGGTTGCCGTCTCGCCGCCGGAGAAAATGACGATGCGGCGGCCAGCGAAGGCTCCCTGCACGACGTGTTTGACGCGGTCGGCCAAGGTGGCGATTGGAATCTGTGCTTTTTCAAAGACCTTGCGTGCCGCATCCTGCTCGATGTGGTCGGTCGGCGGCTTCACCTTGATGATGTGGGCGCCGAGCTGGGCAGCGATCTGGGCCGCATAAGCGCAGACATCGATGGCTGTCTCGCCGGCTTTGCTCAGGCCGGATCCGCGCGGATACGACCACACCACGACGGCCAGGCCAGCGGCCTTGGCGTCGGCTGCCAGTTCGCGCAGCTCTTCGTACATCTGCTTGCGCTCGCTCGAGCCGGGGTAGATGGTGAAGCCAATGGCGCTGCAGCCCAGCCGCAAGGCGTCGTCGACGGTGGCGGTGACCGCCGGGATGGGATCGCTGCCGCCGTAAAGGCTGTCAGAGTTGTTAGCCTTGAGAATCAGCGGGATCTGGCCGGCAAACTCGTCCGCGCCGGCCTCGATGAAGCCGAGTGGCGCGGCATAGGCGTTGCAGCCGGCGTCAAGGGCAAGCTGGAAGTGATAACGAGGGTCGTAGCCGGCCGGATTGGGCGCGAAGCTGCGCGCCGGTCCATGCTCGAAGCCTTGATCCACGGGCAGAATGACGAACTTACCGGTGCCCGCCAGGCGACCACTCATGAGCATGCGATAGAGGTTGGCCTTGGTGCCGGGATTGTCGCTGTCGTACCACGAAAGAATTTCGCGCACCCTATCTGTCATGTCGCTTTCCTCCCTGAAGGTAGTTCTCATCACCGGCTATCGGCGATGTCGTTCTTGGTCAGTTCTGTTCTACCAGTACATACTCTTCGCGGTTCGAGCGTCAAGCAAGCCGAACGCGCGACCTGATCGAAGTGTGCCCGTGCTGGCGACCGACCCTCGGGCGCTCGCACATACCTCCGGGCCTGCCGACATATACTGTCACCATGAATGCCGCCGCCTTGCCGTTTTGCCCAAAGATCGAGCTGCACGTTCACCTTGAGGCGACCGTACGACCGGTTACGCTGCTGGCTATTGCCCATCGCAACGGCGTTGCCCTGCCGGCCACCACCGTCGAGGGTCTGGCGCCGCTGTACGCATTCAGCGATTTCGCCCACTTCATTGAAGCCTGGATCCGGACGACGCAGGCACTGCGCACGGCCGACGACTTTCGCCGCCTGGTTGTTGACTATGCCGGCGAGGCTGCCGGGCATGGCGCCGTCTATCTCGAAGGCAGCTTTTCGCCGGCGGAGCCAGTCGTGCGTGGCGTGTCTTGGCAGGAGGTCTTCGAGGGCTACTGTGACGGTGCCCGTGAGGCGCGCGAGCGCTACGGGGTGGAGGTGCGCCTGACACCCGAGGTCACTCGCGGTTTCAGCCTTGAGCTTGCCGCTGATGTGGCTCGCTGGGCTGTCCGCTATCGCGAACGGGGTGTGGTCGGCCTGGGCCTCGGTGGCAACGACGTGGACTACCCGCCGGAGCCTTACGCAGCCGTTTTCGCGATTGCCCGTGATGGTGGTCTCGGCTCGGTGCCGCACGCCGGTGAGATCGCTGGGCCGGAATCGGTGCGTGGGGCGCTCGCCGCTTTGCATGCCGATCGGATTCGCCATGGTATCCGCGCCATTGACGACCCGGAGCTGATGATCGAGCTGGCCGAGCGCGGCATCGTGCTCGACGTGACGCCCATCTCGAACGTGCGCACGGGCGCCGTGTCCTCGCTGGCGGAGCATCCGTTGCCGAAGCTGATCGCGGCCGGCGTGGCCTGCAGCATCTCCACCGATGACCCCGCTCTCATGGACACGGACCTTGAACGCGATTGGGCGGCCGCCGCAAGCCTCGGCTTGCTGCCGCGCGACATGTACGCTGCCGGTGTGCGCGGCGCCCTCTGCGACGCGGCAACGAGGCAGCGACTTGTCGCCATCGGGGCCGTCCATGATTGGGCGTCCGCGTGACGCGTCAATGCATCGGCACGCTGAAGTTACCGTTTGCAGGGCGCACATACACGGCGAGGAAGTCGCGATCGTCAGGCGTCAGGTAGCGTGCAATGCCCGGATTCTGCGGATTGGGTAAGAACTTCACCGGCGATGTGCCTGGCCGGCGGTAGTAGTTGAACGTCGGCCAGGACACGTTGATGTCGAACTCCAGGGCGCGCACGGCGCCGACGCGAATCAGCGCGGCCGCCAGTGACATGACGGTTTGCTCGGGTGCGGCCACGTAGAGCAGATTGCCGCGCTTGTCGATCCCGACTCCGCTGCGCCACACACGCACGGCGTTACCGAGCGTCCAGCCCCACTCTGCGCCGTTTGTATTCAAGTCCGGGTTCGGCTGGCCACCGTTCACGATCATGGGCAGGTTTTGCCGTGCCAGGACCACACCGGCCGGTGGCGTTGCGCCACTGTGCCAGGCGATGATGTCGAGGCGTCCGTCGCGATAGGCTACGAGTGTTCCTAAGCCGGGTTTGAGCGGCGTGTACGCATGTCCGTTAACGGCAAAACCACCACCACCATCCTTGTACTTGAAGCCGCTGTTGAACGTCGCCAGCAGCCGGTGGCGCTGGCTCGCTGGCACCTCCATTGGTCCGCGCGGCGAGCCACGCGGTGGTTCGTAGCGGCCAGGGTAGAGCGCCAGTTGCACGCGGGTGGCATCAATCCATGCCGCGTAGGTGACGATCCGCGGGTAATTTGGTTCGTTGCGAAAGACGGTGACCAGCACCGGTGAGGCACCGTTGACCGGCGCGCAGGCCGGCCGCCAGACACCTTCGCCGGCCAGCGGGGGGTCGATCACTGGTCGGACCGCCGGCGGTGCGTAGATGATCAGTCGGTGCCGGGGGCTCGGCATTGGCGAATCAGCGGCCACTGTGGGTAGAGCGCTCAGTGTGGGGCCGCCTGGGCGGGGTGCTGTCCACGTGTAGTAGTAGTGCTCAACGAGGTTGACCAGCCAGGCACCGTGATGATCGCGTACCCACTCGACGCTGCGAATGGTGAGCGGCGTGCTTGATGGTTGCAGCATGGTTGCCACATACGAAGAGACGGCCGGCACAAGTGCGACGAGAAGCACAGCCAGCACGAGCAAAAGCACGCGCCGGCGGCCCCAGCGCCGCCGATTGCCGGCGCCGATCTTGCGGTGGTCGCGGCGACGCCATTCGAGGCGTGGCGGTGAGCCGCGGCTGTCGTTCTCGTGAGGCGGGTGCGGACGCTGCCGCTCAGGTGGGGTAGTCATCGAAGTAGCGGCCCCACTTGGTCTGCCGGCGCACATCGGCCATGATGCGCCGACCCTTGAGCGGCCACCAGACGTAGTCGTGATAGAAGAACGAGGCGAAGACGAACGCATTCACGAGCGGTGTATGAAACAGCAGGTGCTGCAAGTTGTGCATCGGCCCAAACCAGGCCAGACGGCCGAAGCTTGCTGGCAGATTGGCACCGACGCTGAAGCCGAAGTTGACGGAGTTCACATCGGCACCGACGACCTCGATCTCGCGTGGGTCACCGATGCCCAGGCCGCGCTCGTGGGCCAGGCGAATGTACTTGATGGAGAGTGGGTCGAAGCCCATCATCTTGGCCGCGACGGCGTCAATCGCCACCTGGTCGGCGCTGGCGAGCATGTAGTCCGTCTCGACCGGCTGCATCGTCCGTGGCCCCGGGCCATTGCCGCTCAGGGTGCCGTCCATGACGGCAAAGATGCCACTGTGGATCTCCTGCTGAATGGCGAGCAGATCGACGAGGGTCTCGTGGATCCAGCTGTGGGCGTAGTGGCGCCGACGGGCAAGCAGGCCGCCGAAGGCGTTCTTCATCGCTCCCGTGGTGGTCGTGTAGATGTGGCACTTGACCGTCGGCAGGTGGACGATGTTTTTGGCGAAGAAGAAATCCGGCAGCTCGATGCCTTCGGGAAAGATGTGGTTTAGGGCGAGCATCTTGGCCTGGGGCTCGTAGGTCACCCAGCGCATGTTCCCGGGCAGGTTGTTGTACAGCTCCTGGATGCCAGTGCGCGCATACACCGGCGCCAGCTTGTTGAGGCGCTCGCCTTTGACCGGATTGGTGACCACGGTGTCGTTGTGCACGGCGACGAGATCGGCAAAACCGGCGCCGCGCAAGGCGTGGATCGTACCTTCGAGCTGCCACGGCGTCGTGTTCGCCGAGAGAAACGGCATATGCCAGGAGATGTTGTCTTTGAGGATCGTGGTGGCGCCGGCGTCGAGCGTGGTGGCGCCGTCGGCGAGGTCGAACAACTGGGCGATGTCGGCGTCGACGGTCGCCGGCTTCGTTTTCAGAACGGCAACTTTGCCGGTCGCTTGGCGTGCTTTGGCGGACATGGGTTTCCTTTCAGGAGATGTACAGCACGGCGACTACCACACCGGTCCAGGCGACGATGTCCGCAACCAGAGGGCCGTCGCTGAGCAAAACGTCTTCTGGCTGACCGCCGAGATGGTGCTCATGCATGAGAAACAGGTAGCGCAGCAAACCGTAGATGACGAACGGTATGGTGAGCATGAGATACGGCTGACCGTGCTGCTCACGGTTCAAGAAGGTGTACATGGAGTAGCTGACGACCGTGGCGGCCATGATCATGCCAATCATCTGGTCGAGGAGTTCGGCCGTGTACTGCCGCAGCACGGCGCGATGTTCGTGACTCTGTTCCGAGAGGAAGAGTTCGTCGCGGCGCTTGACGAGGGCCAGAAAAAGGGCCAGCAGCGAACTGCAGAGCAACAGCCATGGCGAGGCGGCGACGTGGATGATGACGGCGCCGGCAGCGACGCGGAGCACGAAACCGGTAGCAATTGCCATGACGTCGAGAATGACGATGTGCTTGAGGACGGTGAGGTAGACCGCCTGAACTGCGAGATAAGCAACGGCGACGAGTGCGAACCATGGCTGTAGCAGCCATGTGCCGACAAGGCCACCGGCGAGCAGGGCAACGGCTGCGAGGACGGCGGTGTGGCGGCTCAGTTCGCCGGCCGCCAGCGGTCGCAATCGCTTGAGCGGATGACGACGATCCTGTTCCAGGTCACAGAGATCATTGAAGACATAGACGGCGCTTGATAGGAAGCAGAAGAGCAGTACGGCGAGCGCGACGCGCAGGAGCAGTCGCGGTTCGTGCAGCCGGCCGGAGAAGATGAGTGGCGCGGCAAGAATGAGGTTCTTGGTCCACTGTCGCGGGCGCAGCTCACGCACGAGCGCTCGCGCTTCAACGGCCAAGGTTCGCCGCTCCCTGATCGGCGCGCAGAGCGCGCTCGCGCGCCCAGGCGCGCCGGTGCATGAGATAAGCCGTCAGTCCGAGCGCGGTAGCAAACCAGAGAGTGCAGAGGCGCACGATGACGACCGCAGCCACACCGAGATCGCGATTGAGGGCGAAAAGCACGAGCAAGCCCGCCATCCCCGCCTCGGTTGCCCCCAGACCACCGGGCAGCATCGACAGGGCGCCGGCCAGAGTTGAGGCGGCATAGATGAACATGGCGGCGAACAGCGAGACCTTGGTCACGCCAAGTCCGAGGAGCACGACGTAGAGACCGGCGCATTCGGCCAGCCAGGCGACGACGCCAAGCCCGGTGCCTTCAAAGAGCAAGCCGCCGCGTAGCAAATAGGCGAAGGCAGCCGCGGCAGCAGCAGCGCCACCGCTCTCGGCATCGCGACCACGCAGCAGACGGTGCGTGAGCCGTGGCCCGAGTCGCTGCAGCAGGGTCGGCGACCAGGCGAGGACAACCAGACCAGCCGCGACCAGCGCTGCTGCGACCAGCAGTGCCACGCGTGCCGTTGGGTAGCGGGCGGCGCCAATCAGTGCCAGCAGAACCACGGCGACAAGGTCGGTGAGACGTTCGGCGATCACGACCGGCACCGATCGTGCGTAGGCGATGCCGCACTCATCTTTGAGGAGGGCGCACTTGAAGAGTTCGCCGAACTTGCCCGGCGTCACCGACATGGCGAGGCCACTGCCAAAAATGGCAATGCTGCGACGCGGCGCGACCGCCAGGTCGCAGCGCCGCAAGTAGAGACTCCAGCGCAAAAAGCGCAGGCCGTAGTTGGCCAGCGAGAGTGCCAGGACGGGGACCAGGAAAATGAGGTCAAACCGCCCGAGAGCTTTGGCTAGATCGTGAGCGTTCGTGGCCACCGCGAGGACCAGAAAGATCACGACTCCGGCGACGAAAGCGAGGAAGAGCTTGGACCAGAGAGACGACACAGCCGTGAGAGATCATCTCCTCTGTTTGACTGGCGATACGAGGTTGCTGGTGCAGATTAAAGATTGGAGCCGACGCGCGGAATCGAACCGCGGACCCCTTCATTACGAGTGAAGTGCTCTGCCAGCTGAGCTACGTCGGCGTACAACGGTGCCGCAGCATTGTAGGCCAAGCGGGCCGTGGCTGCAAAGCGAGAACGCACTGGAGGGCGAAAAGGGAAAGTCCAAGCGCTTGTGCGTCCTTGCACAAACCTGTGCCACTCGTCTAGAATGCGTCTGCGCGATTGGATCGTGTTGTGGCCCCGTCCCGGGATGGTGATTTCGCCGGGGAGGGGGGCCGGTCTTTTGACCAGGTTTGTGCTGGCAGAGGGGGCGCCGAAGTGTTGGAGCCGGCGGGGAAGATTCGCATCGTACTTGTTGATGATCATGCGATTGAGCGCGAGGGCGTGCGCGCGTTACTCTCCAGGCAACTCGACTTCGCTGTCGTTGGCGAAGCGCGTGACGGCCGTGAAGCTCTCGAAGTCGTTGTTCGCGAGCGACCCACCGTCGTCATCACCGAGACGCTTATGCCGCGCATGAACGGTCTCGAGGCAACTCAGCAGATTCTGCACCGGTATCCGGAGACGCGCGTGCTCGTTCTCAGTCGGAGTGACCGCAAGGATTGCGTACTGCGGCTCGTTCAGGCCGGGGCTGCTGGCTACCTTCTCAAGACCGTCACCAGCGATGAGCTTGTCAAGGCGGTGCGCGATGTCAGCAACGGTACGCGGGTGCTGCAACCGCCGGTTCTGGCCACAGTGCTCACGGACTATGTGCGCCGCGTCGATCATCCCGGCGCTGCTGTCGACGACATCCTCACGCCGCGCGAGCGCGAGGTTCTCAAGCTCATCGCCGAGGGTTATTCAAACCAGGAAATCGCGTCGTTGCTCTGTCTGAGTCGCAAAACGGTCGAGACTCATCGCAGCAATCTCATGGATAAGCTCCTGATTCACCGGGTCACCGGACTCGTCAAGTATGCCATTCGTCACGGTCTCATCGTACTCGACTCTCCGACTGATCCTGATAGCCCACTAAAGTAGAGTCTCCTGGCGCAGAGGATTTCGTCGCCGTGAGGATGTGCGCAGACTGCGCACGGCGGGCGTCACGGTCGGGTTGTTGCGGCGCTGAGCGTTGGGCGTAATCTTAGGGGTGGCCGCAGGGCGACCGAAGGCAGCTGGTGTGCCGGCGCCTGCAATCGATCGCCGCTGTGCTCGGCTTGGCCGGCACGTGAACATCTCGTCGGCGAACCGAGTGCCCGGTGAACGGCCTGCCTGGACTGTGTAGAGAGGGCGCTCATGAAGGATGCGAGTATTGTTCTGTTTTCGACCCACGGCGTAGCCACGTTGCGCAGCGCGCTGCACAGTATCTGGGAGACGGTCGACGACATCGGCGCCTTGGTCGTGATTGCCAGTCATCCGGAGGAGTCGGTGGCGACCTACCTTACGCGTCAGTACCTGCGCGCGCGTATCACCGGGTATGAGCTTGACGAGGCTGAGCCGAGTGCCGGCCACTGCGGCCTGGACCGCGCTTTTCATGTCACCAGCGGCAAGTATCTGGTGCGCGCCGGCGACGATGTGCGCTTCGAACCGCGGTGGCTCGAAAAGGCGGTGAGCATGCTCAACGAACGGCCGGATATCGGCATGCTCTCCCTGCTGCAAACGCCGGAGCAGCGCAAGCGCGGTCGGCCACGCAAGCTGCGCGAAGAGATCGAGCTGCTCGAAGTGCTCGACACGCACTGCTTTGTCACGCGACATCGTCTGTTTGCTCTGCACGAGAGCGAGCTGATGGGTGAACGGGCGGCTCCCAACTGCCTGTACCAAGAGCGCCTCAAGGCGCTTGGTTACAGGCTCGCCTTCTTGCCCGGACAAGTGCGGCACGTGGCTGCGGACGATGCGGCGGGGACGGCGGCCGGCGCCGAGCCCGAAGCCGATTTGCCGGTTCATGAAGGCGCCACCGGGGCCATGCGGAAACTCACGCAGACGTATCAACTGGGCGACGAGGTTCTCCATACGTGTATGGCCTGCGGCAGCAACGAACTCGAGGTACTGGCGGCCCGTATCGACTTCTGCCAGAAGCACAATGTTGCCGTTGGCTTCGTCTACGAACTCCGCTGCCAGCGGTGCCACGAACTGCACTTCAAGGAGGATCTGCAGTTCCGCTGTCCTGATTGACGGTGTGCCGCGCGGTACCGCAGAGGCAAGAGTGCCGGTGCCGCTCAGGGGTACGACCGCCGGTACGCACGCGGTGAGATAGCCGGTGTCGCTCTGGGTACGACCGCCTCACATGGCAACCGGCGGTGCGATAGTAACTGTGGCTGATGCCGGCGATCGGGAGAAGAGATTGGAGCCCGGTCACGGACTCGAACCGTGGACCCCCTCCTTACCATGGAGGTGCTCTGCCAACTGAGCTAACCGGGCTTGCTGGTGGGGGAGCTAGGATTTGAACCTAGGTAAGCTGCGCTAACGGATTTACAGTCCGCCCCCTTTAACCACTCGGGCACTCCCCCTGGAGCAGGGAGGATGCTAGAGGAAAAGGCGGCTGCTTTCAACCACGAAGAATTCCGACTCGGACTCGGGGCGGTGGGGTGGGCGCATAATCTTTGACCATGGTTAGAACCGCCGGTAAAAGGAGGGCGGGGCGGGCCGCTTGCGCGGCC
>JBKQWK010000106.1:0-6100 GCA_052139595.1 Thermoleophilia bacterium
TCTTTGCGCGCTCGCACCCAGATCACCGAATTGAACTTCTCCGGCAATTCGGTGGCGATCGGTGTGACCAGCAGAGAAACGATAAGTGGGCTGACGCCGAGGGTGGTGCTCAGGTTTTGCACCTCACGGACAAAGAATTCGGCGCCGAGGACGATGCCGGCCAGGGCAACCAGCAGCTGCAAGAAAATGCGCCGCCGGTGCGGCATGACCGGATGGCGGTGAAAGTAGAGCGGTTTTGTGTCCTCACTGAGGTCGCCTTCGGAGCGCATCGTCGCCCAGACGTAGTAGCCGTAGAAGACGAGTAACAACGGCGCCAGCAGCCACTTGACGTGCTGTACGTGAATCATGCCGGCAATCATGGCCAGGCTGTAGGCAATCAGGAAGTGACTCAGGTCACGGCGCATGACAACTTCGTTGACAACAACGTTGCGCGATCTTCGCCCGCGCAGGGCAAACGTCACCACGGCGAGGCCGGTAATCAGCATCGTCAGGCTGCTGAGCATGAACGGCGCGCCGAGAATGGCGCCGATGCCGATCTGGTCGGCCGTGGCGCCGCTGGTGAAGACGATGGCGATGATTGGCACCAGCGTCTCGGGCATTGCTGTGCCCACGGCGGCGAGGACACTGCCGACCGCCCCCTCACCGAGATCGTAGCGTCGCCCGAGCCATTCCACGCCGTTCGTGAACAGCTCTGCCGACGCGAGGATAATCACCAAGGCGATGAGCAGCAGAACGACAGTCACGGCTGGCGAGGGTGAAGGCGCTGGTGGGATGTGCTCATGATGCGCGAGGATACCATGCGCATTGGCCAACTCGACGACGATCCGGTCTCACTTTGGTGAGACGTGTGCGGCTGCGTCTCATGGCAAAGCTTGCTGGCGGCGAAGCCGGCTGGGGCCGGCGCCGGGCCGTTTTGGCCTGCGGCGCCGGCCCCCAGTGCTTCTGAGGTGCGCTCTGCTGATCGTCAGCCGAGTTTGAACACCTGGCGGATGTAGGGGAACGCAAAGTAGACGACGAAGCCGAGGGTGGCGATGTACATCAGCCAGTTCACCGCGCGTGCTTTGCCTTGGGCGATACGAATGACAACGTAGGCGACGAAGCCGGCGCCGATGCCGTCGGTGATGCTGTAGGTCAGCGGCATGAGGGTCATCGTTAGCACGGCCGGCAGGCCGAACGAGATATCGCCAAAGTCGATGCCGGAGAACGCTTTCTGGACGCCGCTCTCCTCGTGCTCAGCGCGACCTTCGCCCTCGGTCAGACTGCGCATCATCAGAAAACCGACGATGATGAGGGCCGGAGCGGTGGCGTTGGCCGGCACGATACCAGCGATCGGCGAGAACGGCATGGCGGCAAAAAAGAGTACGGCCACGATGACGCCGACCCAGCCGGTGCGTCCGCCCTGGGCGACTCCGGCGCCCGACTCGACGTACGTTGTTGCCGATGATGCCGAGGCGGCACCGCCGACGACGGCCGCCAGAGCGTCGACAAGCAGTGGTCGCCCGACCTGGGGAAGATCGCCGTTCTTGTCAAGGTAACCGGCTTGATTACCGACGCCGATCAGGGTGCCCATCATGTCGAAGAAATCGGACAGCATCAGGCTGAAGATCCAGAGAAGCGCAGCGGCGATGCCGAGTTTACTGAAGGCCGAGAAGTTGAACTTGCCGACGATGCTGAAGTCGGGGGCGGCGAAGATTTTGTGCGGGATAACCGCTGTGCCCGGCGAAAACGCTTTTTTGTGGTAGGCGTAATTGAGAATGGTGGCGAAGATGGTCGAGATGATGATGCCGAGCAGGATGGCGCCCTTCCAGCCACGGGCGAGCATGGCGATGGTGATGATGAGGCCGAAAATGGTCACGGCGATCGGCACGCCGATGAAGTTGGCCAGAGCGACCGGTGTACCGCTACCGACAACGACGATACCGCCGTCGACGAGCCCGATGAAGAGGATGAAGAAGCCGATGCCGATGGCGATTGCCTTTTTGAGAGGCAGGGGGATCGCCCGGAAGATCGCTTGCCGGAAGCCGGTCAGGACGAGGATGGTGATGGCAACGCCTTCAAGAAGGACCAGCCCCATCGCGCCTTCCATGGTCAGGCCGCCGTTGGCGACGAGGCCGAAGGCGACCACCGCATTCAGTCCCATGCCCGGGGCAAGGCAGTAAGCCCGATTGGTGAACAGGCCCATGATCAGCGTCATGACGCCGGCGACAAGACACGTCGACGTGAGCACGGCCGCGAAGGGCAGCCCTTTAGACTCGAGACCCTTGATACCGACGAAGCCGAGGATGACCGGGTTCACGAAAATGATGTACGACATGACCATGAAGGTCGTGAGTCCGGCAACGCTGTCGCGGGCCAGAGTAGTCCCGTTCTGACGAAATTTGAAGATACTTTCCAGCACGTTGGCTCCTTAGCGAAATGACAGCACTGAGAACGACAACGAAATGGGCCCACTGCGGCGTGTGCCGGGACTCCCTCCTTTCTGCCCACCAGAGCTCGTCGTACGAGCGCCGCCACCGCTGTGACGGCGCGTTCGACGCAGGGCATTCTATCTAAGCGAAGGAATGGACGCAGCCGCCGCGGTGATGGTACCTGCGGCGCGCGTCCATTGACGTTGCGCTTGGGTGCTCAGTACACTGCAGGCGTGTTGTGCTGTGGGCGCGGGAGCGGCTGTTTGGCTGCGCGACTGCACCAGAAAGGAAGTGCATTCCATCGTGGACATTGACCCCCCATTAGGCCCTGCCGATTCGTTCGATTCCCCACTTGAACTCTCCGAGCTGCAATCGCTGTCGGTGACCGATGCCGACGGCCAGGTGGTCGGTGAGCTGACCGACGTTCTGGCGACGCTGGCGGCCGACAATGCCGCCGTGACGGCGATTTTCATCGAGCACGAGAACGAGCAGCTGCGCGCCGCGTGGGAGCAGATTGCCGAGATTGACGTCGATGAAGGCACGGTGCGCCTCCACGTTGGCCTTGCTGCGCTTGCCCCGGCATCACTTCGGGGCGATGAGCTGGCATTGGTTGACTCCGTTCTGGATAAGCAGGTGCTCGATGTTCGCCGGCGCAAATTTGTGCGCGTGCAGGATGTCGCCCTGCGCGCGGACGGGGGTCGGCTCGCGCTTGCCGGTGTCGAGGCCGGCCACGGAGCTATGGTCCGGCGCATGGGTCTGGGTTTTCTTTCGCGGCGACTGCCGAAGCGACCAGAGGATTTTGTCTCATGGTCAGATGTCAACCTCATTTCGTTGCGTCTCTCGCGGTTGAACTTCATCGACGCCTTCGCTGAGCTGGCCGAGCTCCATCCGGCCGACCTGGCGGACGTGCTCGGCCAGGTCGGCCCGCGCGAACGCAGTGCGGTGCTCGCGGCTTTGAACCCGGTCCTTGCTGCCGACACGCTGCAAGAGATGGTCGACGAGCTGCGCAACAATGCGCTGGTCGAGATGCCGCCGCCACGGGCGGCGGCGGTATTGGTCGAAATCGAGCCTGATGAGGCGGCTGATATTCTTGCCGAGCTTCCCGACGAGGCAGCTGAAGCCCTGTTGACGCTGCTGCCCCTCGAGCGCGCGACATCACTGCGCGGCCTCGCCGGTCACCGCGAGCATTCAGCGGGGGCGCTCATGACGACCGAATTTGTCACCCTGAGCGAGCGTGCCACGGTCGATGAGGCGTTGGCCAAATTGCGCCGTGAGCGCCCGCCGGCACAAGCGATCAGCTACCTCTACGTGGTCGACGATGACAAGCACCTGCGCGGCGTGCTCAGCCTGCGCGATCTGGTCGTTGGCAGCGGCAGTCAGGCGGTGCGTGAACTTATGGAGGATGACGTTATTGCCGTGACTGCTGAGATCGAGGAAGAAGAGGTTGGCCGCTTGATCACGAAGTACAATCTGCTCGCTCTGCCGGTTCTTGATGGTGAGCGTTGCGTCCTCGGCGTAGTGACGATCGACGATGCACTCGACGCGATTGTGCCCGAAGACTGGAAGTCTCGCCTGCCGCGGTTGTTTCACTGAATCTCGCCGGCGACGGCAGAAAAGGCGTTTCACCATTAGTGCACCGATCGTCGGCGGCAGAGAAGGCGTCTCCTCGCCGGTGGACCGGCGCCGGCGGTTACTGCCGACAATCAGATTGGCTGGGTCAGATTGGCTGGGCGGCCGGACTGCGGTCGAGTTCTTCCCAGATCTGACTGCGCCGCGGCACGGCGATCAGCGTCGCCAGATCAAGCCGGTAGCGGGCCACCTGGCCAACAAGGCACACGGGGCGAAATCCGTTGCCCTCAAGTACCTCTCGGTTGAAGAGGTTGATCTCGCGCAAGTAGCCGCGAAAACGGTCTTCAGGTGGTGACGAACAGGCGGCGAACGCCTCGAGGGCGACGATGCGTCGGTGTTTCAGGGATGCCTCGATTTCCTGGAGCAGCAGCTGAAAGCCGTTGAGGTACTCCTCATCGTAGAAGTAGCTGCAGGTCAGCAGGTAGGCATCGGCGCTGGGCGGGCCGGCCGGCAGGCGCTGGGCGCGCGGCACAAAGGCCGCCGGGGCAACCTGCATCCAACCGATGACGGCATCGCCATCGACGAGCGCTCGCCCAAAGAAACCGGCCTCGCTCTCGACGTCGCCTTCCCAGTCGGTACGTAGCTGTGATGTCGTGGTGCTGTGACCGTCCTGCTGCCACCACGTGCAGGTCAAGCACGGTGGTGCCAATAAGTCACGTTTGACGACGGTCACATCGACTGCACTGGTGCGCACGTGAACAACCTCGCGCTAGGGTGACTCGATTATAGCTGTGTGGCGGACCCTCACAACCGTGCGTGACAGGGCGGGCGCGGCGAACGGCCGCCCGCCCGCAACAGGCGGCGACGGCGATTGCGAACCTGTGAGGCCTCACCTATACTCACGCCAGTGGGCAGGTCTTGATGAGCCTCCACTGCCTTCACTCATGACACACGACACACTGACTATCTACGCCGCCGACTGGGTATTGCCCGTCAGCGCTGCGCCTGTGAGGCGCGGCGCGCTAGCGGTCGCCGGTGGTCGTATTGTGGCCGTTGCACCTGCGGCCGAGCTGCGAGCTGCCTACCCCGATGCAGCCTATGATGACCTTGGCCAGTCCATCATCATGCCGGGTTTCGTGAATGCGCACAGTCATCTCGAGTACACGAGCTTTCGCGGCATCCTCGACGACGAGGAGTTCAGTGACTGGATCCTTCAGCTGGTCGACGTCAAGGCATCGCTGACGCCAGACGAGTACCTGCTCAGTGCCCGGCTGGGGGCGGCTGAGTCGATTTCGTCCGGCATCACGACCGTGGCCGACACGTCATACACCGGTCAGGCAGTCAGGGCCGCCGCCGAGGCGGGACTGCGCGGCCGTCACTACCTCGAAGTGTTCGGCGTTGACGATAAGCATCTGGACGAAACGCTGGCCGAGTTGCGCCAGCGGCTGGCTGCAGTGCGCGCCTTGGCGTCGCCGCTCTTTGATGTCGGTCTTGCTCCGCACGCGCCGTATACTGTCTCGAGTCGCCTCTACCAAGCGATTGCCGCCATGAGCCGCGAGCAGAACATCAAGGTTCTCAGCCATGTTGCCGAGAGCCGCGAAGAGCTGACGTACGTGCGCTCGGGATCGGGCAAGTTCGCGCACGACTTCCGCGAGAAAATGGGCTGGGAGCGCATGCTTGTGCAACCCTACGGGGTGAGCCCCATCAAGTATCTGCAGCAATGGGGTGTCTTCGACCAGAACTTTCTCGCCGTGCACTGCGTCTATGCGAACAGTGACGATATTGGCATCCTCGCCGCCAAACAGGCTGCCGTGGCCCATTGCCCAAAGAGCAACGCCAAACTCGGTTGTGGGGTGGCGCCGCTTATCGACATGCTTCATCGTGGCATTCGCGTCGGTTTCGGCACCGACAGCCCAGCCGCCAGCAACATCATGGATATGTTTGACGAGATGCGCACAGCGCTGTTCCTGCACCGTGCCGTCGAGCGCGACGTGAGCGTGCTGGACGCTGCCACCTGCGTACGCATTGCGACGCTGGGTGGTGCTGAGGCGCTTGGTCTTGCCGGTGACGTCGGCTCGCTCGAAGCAGGCAAGTGCGCCGACTTCATTGCCGTCGACGTCTCG
>JBKQWK010000107.1:0-4502 GCA_052139595.1 Thermoleophilia bacterium
GGCGCTTTGCCGTCAGTCACATCTGCCACGCCGATCGACCCGTGAGTGATGTTCTGGCCGATGTAGGGGTACGGTCGCCAGGGTTGGGCTGAGCGAACTTGGTGCGGCGGTGCCCGATCGGGGTGAGCGTAGTTAGCACGGCAGGGTTCGGCCGCTTTGCCTGCACACAAGCGTTCGCCGGCCGTACGTCGCTTGAAAGGAGACTGATGAGCGACGAGCTACAGGTAACGCCGAACATCGATGTCGAGGCGATGCGGCGTAAGGTACACGCCGTCATGCCGACCGTGCACGAGGCGCTGGCGCAGTTGGTGGCGATCCCCTCGGTCGCCTTTGCCGGCTACCCGCGCGAACCGGTCGAGCGGGCGGCGCAGGCGGTGGCCGAGCTGTTGCAGACAGCTGGCCTGCCCACGGTACGGTTGCTGGCCGTACCGCCGGATGCGCCGGCCGTCTTCGCCGCCCGCTCGGCGGCGCCCGGCGCGCCGACCGTGTTGCTCTATGCCCACTATGACGTGCAGCCGGCGGGCCCCGACGAGCTGTGGACGAGCCCTCCCTATCAGCCGGTGATTCGCGACGGTCGCCTCTACGGTCGTGGCGCAGCTGACGACAAGGCGGGAATCGCCGCCCATCTCGGCGCTCTGCTGGCTCTCGGCCAGGATAGCCCGGTAGGCCTGAAGCTCCTTCTCGAGGGAGCTGAAGAGACGGGCTCGGCCGGCCTTGAGGCGTACGTGCAGGCGCATCCCGATCTCGTTACCGCCGACGCTATTGTCGTCTGCGACCTGGGCAACGTCGCCCTCGGCCGACCGACGCTGACGACCTCGTTGCGAGGTATCACGACCGTCGATGTCACGCTGGAATCGCTGGCTGCGCCGGTACACAGCGGTTCGTACGGCGGCGCCGTTCCTGACGCGCTCGTCGCTCTGATTCGCCTTTTGGCGACGTTGCACGACGAGCACGGCCGGCCGGCGGTCGCCGGGTTGACGACGCTGCCGTACGAGGGAACCGTCAGAACCGAAGCCGAGCTGCGCGCTGTCGCCGGTGTGCTACCGGGCGTCGATCTCGTCGGCGCCGGCCCGCTCGGCGAACGACTGTTCAGCGGGCCGGCGATCAACATCATCGGCATGGACGTGCCCGATGTCGAAAGTGCCACCAACGCCGTGATCGCCAAGGCGCGGGCGCGCGTCAGTGTGCGTGTTGCTCCCGGCCAGGACCCGGCTGAGGCCGGTGTCGCCGTGGCACGCCATCTTGAGGCCCGCATCCCCTGGCATGTGCAGGCGACCATCATGCAAGAGGAGGCGGGTCACGGTTACCTTGCCGCCAGCGGCGGGCGCGGACAGCAGGTCGCCCGCTGGGCGCTGGCCGCCGCGTACGGACGGGCGGTCACCGAGATCGGCGAGGGCGGCTCGATCCCGCTGGTAGCCGCCTTCCATGCGGCTGCACCCGACGCCGACATCATCCTGCTCGGTGTTGATGACCCGGCGTCGCAGATACACGCTCCCAACGAGAGCGTCGACTTAGCAGAACTGGAGCGTTGCACCCTGGCCGAGGCGCTCTTTCTGGCTGGGTTAGCGGCGGACGTGGGCTGAGCAGAGGAGAGCGACGTTTGGAACCGAACACTCTACGCGTGAGGGTTACGTACCACTCCCGTCAAGTTGGCGGGCGGTAACTCATATCGACCGTACGATTTTGATTCACGGATCAGCGTTGGGGGTACTTTCTCCAGACCTGTGAGCATCTTGCTCATAGCAGACGGTGGTCGCAAGTCCAGGGTGGCAAGTCCGCAATGGATGACCGCCAAAAGGAGGAAGCATGGGCATCTTCTCGTGGATCGTGATCGGTCTGCTAGCTGGTTTGGCGGCACGCTTTGTCACGAAGCGCCACGTAGGCTTGATCGTTACCGTTCTTGTTGGCATCGCCGGTGCCATCGTCGGCGGCTGGGTGTTGACGGCTGTGAGCCATGGTCCTGGGCTTACAGGATTCTCTCTGCGGAGCTTCTTAGTCGCCTTCGCGGGAGCCGTCGTTCTGCTCTTCGTTCAAGGTCGCGTCAGCGGCAGGGGACGACGCTGGGGGCACTGACAGACCTGCTGGCGCCAGCGTTCGCTGCGGATTGGCGCATAAGCTCGATCAGCGTTGGACCGTGGTCTCGGTGAGGGTCCAGCCCCCGGGCGCGGTACGCGGCGTATTCCCGACGTAGCAGACGAACTCGACAGAGCCGCCGACGCATCCATTAATTGAGTGGTATCCCCGATGCGGAGGTGTCACGGCTGTCGTCACGACGATGAGCGAAGTCGACAAAGTCAACGAAAACGTCAGTGAGGTGAGCGTGGTGAGCTAGCCGAGAGCGTGGGTCGCTTCTCTCGTTTCGCGCAGGTTGCCAAGACATTGCCGGGGAATACAAGCAGTAGAGACGCGGGGTGGCTCAGCGAAGAAGGGGCCGGCATGAGACTGCGAGGTGGGAGCCATGGCAGTGCACAAGTTCGTTTGCGGCGACTGCGAACGCCAGTTTGAGGTGGCTTTCGTTGAGATCAGTGACGAGCCGCCTGCCTGCTCTTACTGTGGTGGTCTCGATCTGCAGCTTCTCGGTGAGTCTGAAACACGAGAGGCTGGAGTGACAAACCGCACAGCATCGACAGGGCCCATCATCGTCGGCGTCGACGGCTCCGCCGCCTCGCTCGCTGGCCTGGAGAGGGCCGCGGCGCTGTGCATAGCCACCGCAGTACCACTGATCGCCGTCCATGTTCGTCACGTGCCGGCCGCCGCGGCTGCTTTCTTTGCCGGCGCTGATCTCGCTTGCACCGTCGACGAGTGCGAGGAGGAGGCGCGCCAGCTCACGGCGGAGGCGCTGGCCCCCTATAAAGTTGACTGGCGCTTTGAGGTCCGCGAGGGGGATCCGGGCCGAGAGCTGGTTGACGCCGCCAAGACGCACCACGCCCAGGCGATTCTCGTCGGCGCAGCCCGTCATCCCGCCATCGTCGGCGAACTCGTCGGTTCTGTTTCATGCTATCTTCTGCATCACGCGCCGCAATCGGTCATGGTGGTGCGACCGCTGCAGCGGTCTGCAGCGGTCGCCGATGTGGTGATTGCGGCTGCTGCGCCGCGTTGACGCTGGCAGAAGCTGCTGCGGCGCGCTGGTGACGGCGTCTCGCACTCGCAGAGGATTGGTTCTCGGCACGTCGTACCGGCAATGATTGACGACTCAATCGGCGGCTGAAGATGCAGTGGCCGACAGTGTTTGTTAGACGCAAACTGGCCAATCACGCTGTTCGCCGCAGGGGAGGAGATCATGACGACTGCCGAGACCATCACCATCGAGAACGCTCATATGCCGCCCTTCTTTGCCAAAACGGCGATCTCGATTGTGCGCGGCGAGGGTGTCTTCGTCTGGGATGAGGAGGGTCAGCGTTACCTCGATCTGACCGCTGGCTGGGGCGTGACTTCGATTGGCCACGCCCATCCCGTGATCCAGGAGGCCCTGAGCGGGCAGGGGGCGCTCATTCTGCAGAATCCCGATGCGGGCCTCACGTACTCACCGCCGCGGGCCCGTCTGCTTACCCTGCTTGCCGACCTGTTGCCGGCGGGTCTGACGCGCATTTTCTTTACCAATAGCGGTGCTGAGGCCAATGATGCTGCCGTCAAACTGGCGCGCAAGGTCACCGGCCGGGAAAACATCGTTGCTATGGAGCAGAGTTTTCACGGCCGGACAATCAGCATGGTCTCGGCAACCGGTCAGGCCAGTCATCGCGACAAGTTCCGACCACAGATGCCCGGCTATCGGTTTGCGCCCTACGATGACCTCGGTGCCCTGCAACAGGTGCTCGACGACTCGGTGGCGGCGGTCATCGTCGAACCGGTTCAGGGTGAAGGTGGCGTGCGCATTCCGCATGACGGCTACATCCGTGGCGTTGCTGAGCTTTGTCACCGTAACGGCAGTCTACTCATCGTTGACGAAGTGCAGACTGGTTTCTGCCGCACTGGTCCGTGGTTTGCCACCGCGGCGGTCGGAGCGGAGGCCGATTTCTTGACGATGGCTAAAGGCATTGCCGGTGGTTTTCCCCTCGGTGCCTTTGCCCTGACCGAGAGCGTATCCGCGAACCTTGAGCGTGGTGATCATGGCGGCACCTATTGCGGTAATCCGCTCGCCTGCGCGGTGGCGGCGGCGGTGGTCGGCTACCTGCGCGATAACGACGTCTCGAATCATGTGGCGCAGCTCGGCGGGGTGGCGTTGGCCGAGATGGAGCGCTGGCCGGAGCTGTACCCGGCCACCGTGCGCGTCGTGCGCGGCCGCGGACTGCTGCTTTTTGTCGAGTTTAGCGACGCGGATGTCGCGACGGCAGTCGCCGCCGAGTGCTTGGCTCACCGAGTGTTCGTACGCCAGACGCAGGGCAGCGGCATTCGTGTGTTCCCGGCCCTGACGATCACCGCCGATGAACTGATGGCTGGCTTGGCGACACTCCGAGAGGCAATTGCCGCTGTCGCCGGCCGGCCCGGCCGGTAAGCCGGACGAC
>JBKQWK010000108.1:0-7807 GCA_052139595.1 Thermoleophilia bacterium
GCCGCCTCAAACACCGTCACCGCGGCGCCGGCATCGGCGCAGGCCAGCGCCGCTGCCGCGCCGGCGAGACCTCCGCCAACAACCGCGACTTTCGGCGGCGGCGTCGAGCCGGCGGCCTTCGGCGATCCGCCTCGCCTGACGGGCCACACCGCCGTCACGGCCGCCCCGCCGGCAAAGCCCGCCTGGTCGTGAGAGCCCGCACCGCTACCCAGACCTTCTCTCGCGTCGGCAGGGAGAGGCGGCCGTAGAAGACCGCTTCGGGGTTCTCGGCAATCCGTTCCAGCAGGCGCGCGTAGATACCGGCCATGGCGCCCGCGCTCGCCGCGCTGCGCCGGTCAAGAAGCGGCATGAGGCGCAGACCTCGGGCAAACCAGTCCTGGGCACGAGTCGCCTCGA
This sequence comes from Thermoleophilia bacterium, assembly GCA_052139595.1. Classification (GTDB taxonomy): domain Bacteria; phylum Actinomycetota; class Thermoleophilia; order UBA2241; family UBA2241; genus JBKQWK01. The sequence continues at coordinate 397 of JBKQWK010000108.1, forward strand.
AGCGGATCAGAGCGCTCGTCCGTGACGATGGCGGCCCACCGAGGTCGCTCGGTTCGACCGAGAACTGGCGCAGATCCTCAGCCGGCAAGTAAATACGACCGTTGCCGAAGTCCTCGCGCACGTCGCGCAGAATATTGGTGAGCTGCAGCGCGACCCCAAGATCATCGGCCAAGGATTCTGCCTCCTCACTGATCGCGCCGTTGCCCGCCTGAAAAACAGCTAGAGACACACGACCCACTGAACCAGCCACACGACGACAGTACGGCACGAGGTCGGTGAAACGTTCGTAGCTGACACCCTGCACGTCCATACGAACCCCGGCCACCAGATCGCGCAGAGCCTGCACGGGGAGAGGGCAGACGGTGAGCACTTCGCCCAACGCCGCCAGAACTGGATCGCTTGACCGCGGGTCGATGGCGTCGAGCGACCGCTCGACGCCATCGAGAGCAATCAGCTTCTCGGCCGCCGGCAGATCACCGTCGCCGATGTCGTCGATTCGCCGCGAGAGCGCGTACACGGTCGCCAGGATGCGCCGCTTCGCAACCGGCAGGAGACGGACGCCATACCAGAAGTTCTTCGCCTCACGGCGCGTAACTTCTTCGCAGTAGCGGATCGCCGCGCTCGCCGGCACGGCAGCCCTCGGCGCGCGACTCATCGCGCGCCGCCTCGTGCGCGCGCCCACGCTATTGCACTCACCATGCTCGCGACTTCACCCAGTCCGGCCAGCCCCAGACGCATTCTCGAAACATGTGCCGAGACAGTGAGCGTATCGAAGCCGCGGCGACGCAGATCGGCAAGGGCCACCATGCCGCCGGCGGTGAAAAGGCGCACTGCCAGGCCAACGCGACCCGGCAGCAGCTGCGACAGTGGTCGCCCCCGTTCGAGGAGCGTCTGGGCGCGGTCAGCTTCAAACGACATCAGCCGTACGAAGCGTTCGTCAACCACGCCGGCGAGCAGATCCTGCTCGTTGTACCGGAAGCGCTCGAGATCCTCACGCGGAATGTAGATGCGCCCCACCGCCGCGTCTTCACCGAGATCTTGTAGAAACTCGACCAGCTGCAAGGCGGTGCAGGTCGCGTCAGACAGTGCCAGGAGATTGGCAGGGCAGGAGCCGACCAGACGAAGCACTAACTCGCCGACTGGGTCGGCTGACAGGTGACAGTAGTCGGCCAAGTCGGCATAGGTGGCGTAGCGCTGGACGACCTGGTCCTGGCGGTTCGCCGCGATCAACCGATCCAAAGGATCGCGTGGCAAGTCGAAACGACGTATCGTCAACGCCAGTCGCCGCATGAGCGGATGCGTGACTTGACGCCCAGCGAAAATTGCGTCGAGTTCGCCGGAGAGCCACGCCAGCAATGCCAGGCGATCGCCGTCGGCTTCGTCGCCGATATCGTCCGCCATGCGGGCGAAGCCGTAAATGCTCAGCAGAGGGGCGCGAAGCTCCTTGGGAAACAGCCGCGACGCGACGGGAAAGTTCTCGGCACGAGCCTGCGCGAGCACAGAATCCGCATCTGGTCCCAGAAAGGCAGGTGTGCTCACGCTGTAAATCCGATCGTCATACTTGGGCGCTGTGAATCTCGGTCAGCCTCAATACGCCAGCCAGCGCCGCCGAATATCACGAAAAAGCACGGCCGGCCTGTCATTTCCACTATCATCTGAGCACCCCTCACCACAACCGCGACAGCGGCGGTTAAACCAGTTTACACGGCCGACGCGTGAGCGTGAACCGCTGTGCTCAGCAGGTCCGACGCGTGGTCGTGCCCGGCGCTCGGTCGCTGTACAATCGAGCCGTCGTGCTGGGGACAGCCGACGTTCAATCAGACCAAGCGGGAGGACACATTATGAGCGGCGACTTCAGCCTGAAGCGACTGCTTTCCGAGCGTGCCGGCGAGGGCATGACCCTCTACGGCCGCTACTCGAACCCGCGCTTCGTACAGATCCTCAAGATTCTCGGTTTCGACCGCCAGTGGACACGCGCCGACGGCGCCTATCTCTACGACCGCACGGGCATCAAATTCCTCGACTGGCTCGGCGGCTTTGGCATGTACAACATTGGCCGCAACAATGCGACGGTGCGCGCCGCACTGGCCGAGTTGCTCGAGGTCGAGACGCCGAGCCTGCCCCAGCTCGGGCTGTCCGACCTGCCGGGCCTGCTCGCCGAGGCGCTCGTGCGCGTTGCGCCGGCGTCGACCGATCGTGTCGTCTTCGTCAACTCCGGCACCGAAGCGGTCGAAGCGGCGATCAAACTCGGCCGCGCGGCCGTAGAACGGCCGCGCGTGGTTGCCGTCGAGAACGGCTTTCATGGCCTCACGCTGGGCTCGATGTCGGTGAACGGCAGCGCGCAGCAGAGAGCGCGGTTCGGCCCCCTTCTGCCCGACGTTTCGTGGGTGCCGTTCAACGACCTCGAAGCGCTCGATCGCGAGCTTGCCCGCGAAGATGTCGCCCTCTTTCTCACCGAGCCGGTGCAGGGCCAGGGCGTCATTTTGCCCGAATTCGGCTACCTTCACGGCGCCCAGGATCTCTGTCGCCGTTACGGCACCCTGTTCTGCGTTGACGAGGTGCAGACCGGTTTTGGCCGCACCGGCCGCCTGTTTGCCAGTGAACACTGGAACCTCGAGCCTGACATGATCACGGTGTCGAAGTCACTCTCCGGTGGCTACGTGCCGGTCGGAGCACTGCTGCTGCGCACCAAGATCCACGAAGCCGTCTTCGACACGCTCGAGCATGCGACCTCACACGGCTCGACCTTCGCGCCCAACGACATGGCCATGGCGGCGGGTCTAGCGGCCCTGGCCGAGATCGAGGCGCAAGGTCTGGTCGAACGCTCGGCGCGACTTGGCAAGTACCTGCTGGCGCGCACGGAATCGCTGACCGATCGCTTCGATATCGTCAGGGAGGTACGCGGCCTCGGCCTCATGTGGGCGATTGAGTTCGCCGAGCCGGCCGGCGGCTCACGCACCTGGCGAATGCTCGAGAACCGGCAAGCTGGCATCTTCAGTCAGTTCGTGATCGGACCGCTCTTTCGTGAGCACCACATCCTGAGCCAGGTGGCGGGGCACTCGGTCAACATCGTCAAGGGCCTGCCGCCGCTCGTCGTCAGCGAGTCAGACATCGACTGGTTCGCCGACGCCCTGGAACAGGTGATCAGCAAAGCGCGGCGGTTGCCGCGCGCGGCGCTCGGCTTCGCCGCGCGCGCGGCAACCGCCGCCAAGAACTGACTGCCGGCCAGCTACACCCCTTCAACGCTGGCGAGCACGCGCTCAAAGCGCACCAGGGCATCGTCGATGACGTCGTCGCTGTCGGCCATCGAGGTGTACATGCGTGAACCGGCCAGCGTAATGAGACCGTTGGCCGTGTAGGCGGCGCCCATCTCTTCCATCATGTGCTTGCGCGACTTGAGTTCACGGACCAGGCGCACCGGGCTCTTGAGGTCGAGCAGCATCGTCCCCGCCGTCTCGAGGTGAACGATCGAGCCCTGGTTGTAGGCGACAAACGGCAGGCGATAGCGAGCGATGATCTCGTTGAGGCCGGCAGTCAGCCTGTCGCCGGCTCGGCCGGCAAGGACCGGAGCATTCGTGCGCTCCATTTCCAGCAAAGCGAAGTAACCGGCGGCACAACTGAGCGGGTTGGCACTGAGCGTGCCACCGACGTAGGCGCGCTCGCCGGTGCCGCCAATGCCAGCAGCAAAACTCATCATCACCTCACGACGACCACCGACGCCGCCGGCCATGGGATAGCCACCGGTGATGCACTTGCCGAACACCGTCAGGTCGGGCTTGACGCCAAAGTAGCCTTGCGCCCCGCCCATGCCGAGGCGAAAGCCTGTGACGACCTCGTCGAAGATGAGCAGGGCGCCGAACTCGTCACACAGCTCACGCACCCTCTGATTGAAGTCAAAGGGCACCGGTCGCGTACCGCTCTCCGGCCCGATCGGCTCCAGGATGACGGCCGCCGTACCGCCGCGCGCCCTATCTTGAACAAGTTTGCGGCGTAAGGCACCGAGGTCGTTGGGATAGAACTCACGCGTGCGGCTGGTGGCACCGCGCGGGATGCCTTTGGCCTCAAAACGCCAGGTACCGGGCACGTGCAGGCCGTAGACCATCTGGTCGCTCCAGCCATGATAAGCACCGCCAACCTTGATGACGTACTTTTTGCCAGTCGCCGTGCGCGCCGCGCGAATCGCTGCCATGACGGCCTCGGTCCCCGAGCCGAACATGCGAAACATCTCGATCGACGGCATCAGCCGATTGAGCAGCTGAGCCAGTTTCAGCTCGTATTCGTGGAAGAGGCCGGTGACCGGGCCGGAAGTGGCGATGACCTCCGCCACTTGAGCCCGCAACGGCTCATAGTTGCTGCCCAGCATCGTCGGGCCGCCGGCCTGCAGAAAGTCGATGTAGCGGTTGCCGTCCGCGTCCCAGAGATAGGCGCCCTCGGCTTTTTCAATGGCCAGCGGAAACGGATAGTTGAAGGCCAGATTGTGCTGTACGCCACCGGGGATGAACTCTTTGGCTTCGTCGGTCAGCTCTCGGGAGCGACGACACCTGGTCGCGAAGTATTCGAGGTAGTCGTTCATGACGGCGCGCTTCACCGGCCGCGGGCGTTGCGCGACGAGAGCGTTCAGCCGGGCGTACACGGCCTCGACGTCGGGATAGACGCTGATGGCGTAACCCGACGGCCCAGCCGGAGCAGCCGGCGCGACCTCCGCTGCGCCGGGCCACGACAGAGCGCTGGGCAGCTCGGCCGACGGCGAAACAGCGGCGACGGTATCGGCGCCCTCGTCGCTGCCGGGCGCCGAGCTGACCTCGAGCGCCGGCGTCAGCTGGGCAGTGGCTAGCTGAGCAGCAAGCTTCTTCTCATCGCCGCGCAGCTTGGCGAAGGCGATCTCGCGAATCGGCAGCGGCACCGTGCTCACCGCGCGTTCGGTGGCGAGGGCAAGAACGTAGGCGAGAGCGCACTTTTCGAGCAAGGCCATGTTGAAGACGGCCCGCTCGGCATCGCCAGCCAGCACGAGCACGCCGTGATTGGCAAGAATGAAGGCGTTGTTGCCGCTGACGATCTTGGCTTTGACGCGATTCTTCAAGAACGAGGTACCCGAAGGCGCATACGGGATGATCTCGACCCTGCGGCCGAGAAAGCGCACCTGCTCATCAAAGAGGGCCGGGATAGGCTCATTCACCAGAGCAAGAGCACTGGCGAACGGCTGGTGGGTATGGATGACGGCGTTGACGTCCGAGCGATGCTGGTAGACGGCAGCGTGCATGCCCGACTCGATCGAGGCTTTCATCGTTCCCGCCAGCACGTGCTGGCCAAAGTCAAGCACGCAGACATCGTCGGCGCGCATCTTGGCGTAATCATAATTGGAGGGCGTGATGGCGAAAGCCGACTGTCCCGGCACACGCAACGAAACGTTGCCTTCGGTCGCTTTCAGATAGCCGCGGTCAAGTAGAGAGCGGCAGGTAGCGACAACTTGCTCTCGCACGGATGCAAACTGCCCCATGCGACCCCCTTCATCGGCGGGCCGAGCGGCCGGCCGCGCCACAGGCGCGGCCTTACCAGCTCAGCGAGGCCGGCGACGGCCCCCTTCGCGCTCGCCAGAGGACGCAACCACGTACGGCAGCAGCGCCATCTCACGGGCACGCTTGATCGCCACGGCGACCTGACGCTGATGGCGCCGGCAGGCGCCACTGGTGCGCGGCGGCTTGATCTTGCCCCGGTCGCTGACGAAGCGACGCAGCGAGGTGAGATCCTTGTAATCGACCTCATCGATCTTCTCTTTGCAGAAGTAGCAATAGCGGCGCCGGGACTTGTCGAACAGACCACCCTTTCTTTTTTCTCCCCGCGGCTTCGTCTTGGTAGTTGCCATCCCTGGTCCCTTCTCGGCCTGCGCCGGACATGTCTGATCCTTGTCGAAGGTTCCTATCATGTGCGTTTCGCGCCCGCGCTGCAAGTCGAACCTGATTGGCGGCGCCGCAACGTGGCCGCTCTGTGGCACGCGAGTGCAGAGAACAGCGCCGGATTTTGACGTCAGACCGTCAGAGCACCGGCACCGTGAACTGCTGCGTGCCCCAGGGCGACGCGGCAACCGCGTCGGCAACCGCTTGTGCGCTGGTACCGGCCTTGAGAGCCGCGATGATCGCGGTGTAGTTGCCGTTATACAGGGTAGCCACGGTCGCCTGGAAACCTCGTGCCCAGCTCGTGTAGGCCTGCACACCAACCCAGTTCATGCTCGTCGAGCCGGGTTCGGGCAGCGTTGTGTTGAGCGGATTAAAGGTCGCCGAGTTGTTCCAGTTGCCGCCCTCGGCCATCTCCCAGGCCGTGATCGCCGCGAGGTTCGACGGCGTGTCCGTCAACTGAGCGACACGCATAAACGCGCCCGCCCACGTTTGCGGCGTGTAGAGCCCTCCGGTCAGATGGGCAGCGGCGAGGGACGCTGCGGCGGCCCTCTGGACGGCCATCTCTTTGAGCGCCTGTTTCACCGCCGCCTGAGCGCCACGCAGCAGTTGCCGCCGTACCTGGAGATCGGACGTAATCTGCGCCTCTTGCTCCTTCATCTGAGCCATCAGCTGGCTGGCCTGCGTGCGGGCGCCGATCAGCATCGCTTGCCGATTGATGATGTCAGCGCGTGACAGGTTGGCCTGGGCGATGGCGAGCGCATCCTGCTGCTGGATCTTGGCCAGCAGATCGACCGCCCCAGCAAGATCGGCAAAGCTTTGCGAACCGAGAACGATGTCGAGGATCTGCGGCGCCGGCTGCTTGTACATGGCGACCGCGCTTTGCGCGAGATAGTCCCTGGCGGTCGAAAGCGCTGTGTTAGCCGCGGCGAGCTGACCCTCGTTGGCGGCGATCTGCGCCTGGTACACCCGCAGGCGCTGGCGCGTCACGGTGTAGAAACCGCCCATCGCCTTCATCTGGTCGTTGAGGCCATCGATCTGGCGCTGCAGCTGTTGAGCACGCGCCCTGGCATCGCTCACGGGATCGGCGGCGGCATTCGCCGGCCGCATGAAGCCAGCACCGGCAGCGGCCGCGAACAGCAGGAGCACGAGCATCGGCAGGCGGGCACGGTGATCCGGCAGAAAGGTGCGGGCCATGCGGCGGTAGAGTCGAATCACGCTCGTCTGCATTCTCCCCCGCCCTGCGGGCACACCGTCCTCCTGGCTTGCTCCGTCGCTCCGAGCCCTGACGTGGACCATCGCTCCGCGTCAGGGGTCGCTCCATCGCTCCACGCCTGATCAGTGAGCCATAGTCATGCATCGCCGGCGCAAGCGCACCCAATGATATCCTCTGCCGCTCATCTCATCGGCACAGTGAGGCAGAATGTTAGCCAACAGGCAGTGCCTGATTGCCGTGACGACAACGGCAAACGAGGGAGAGAACGAGTGATTTACGTTGGCGACGATTGATTGCCGTCGCC
>JBKQWK010000109.1:0-11863 GCA_052139595.1 Thermoleophilia bacterium
CGGCGTCAAAGCCGGGCCAGCTCCTTCTGAAACTCGTCTATATCTTCAAACTGCCGGTAGACCGAGGCGAAGCGCACGTACGCCACTTTGTCGAGATCCTTCAGGCGATGCAACGCCCTCTCACCAACATCAGCCGTACTCACCCGCTGACCAGATTCGCGGCGCAGTTCGTTCTCGATCTCGTCGGCAACTCGCTCGAGCCGTTCAAGCGGAATGCCGCGCTTCTCGCAGGCACGCAACAGCCCATTGAGCAACTTGCCGCGCGTAAAGACCTCTTCGCGACCGCTGCGTTTGACGACGACCAGCGGCACCTCTTCAACCCGCTCGTAGGTCGTGAAACGGCGTTCGCAGGCCAAACATTCGCGCCGCCGGCGAATCGTATCGTTCGGCTCTGAGTCACGCGAGTCGACCACTTTACTTTCGCTACTGCCACAAAAGGGACAACGCATGAAGCGGCAACTCCCACAAGATGTTGTGCTTAACGATCGAGCGAACACCAATATAGCCTATTTTCCCGATCACGCAAGAGGAGTTCGCCACCAGCACAGGGCGACAACACTCACCCTCAGGTGGAAGGTTTGCCTCTAACCGCCATCGCCGAAATGAGCCCAGTGCGCCACGTCCGACGGTCAGTCGCCCCGAGCAAGCAAGCCATCGAGAATGCGGTTGCTGTGCCCGTCACGGCCGGTTGGCAACGGGTGCCCGTGGCGGCATATACTACGGGGCAATGAACACGATCGTCTTGCCCACCTATAACGAACGCGAAAATCTGCCGCACGCCCTCAACCGCATTCGCGAGGTCGCCGATGGGCAGCACGTTCAGCTACATACACTGATTGTCGACGACGATTCGCCCGACGGCACCGGCCGCCTGGCTGACCAGCTCGCCGCAGAGTACCCCGACGTTTCGGTACTCCATCGCGGCCAGAAAGAAGGACTGGGCAGGGCATACATCGCCGGATTCTGCCATGCAATGGAACAGGGCGCTGATGTGCTCTTCGAGATGGACGCCGATTTGTCACACGACGCCGCCTACCTGCCCGATTTTCTGCGCCTCATCGAACAAGGCGCTGATGTCGTGCTCGGTTCGCGCTACGTCGTCGGCGGCGGCGTCGTCAATTGGCCCCTTTCGCGCACTGTGATCAGCCGCGGCGGATCACTCTATGCTCGGGCGATCCTTGGTCTGCCCTACCATGACCTGACCGGCGGCTATAAGTGCTTTCGTCGCCACGTGCTCGAAACACTCGACCTCGATGCCATCGGCGCCAGCGGCTATGGCTTTCAGATCGAGATGACCTACCGCGCCTACCGGGCTGGCTTCAACATCAAAGAACTGCCCATCGTCTTCGTCGACCGCCAGGCCGGCCAAAGCAAGATGAGCAACGGCATCGTGCTCGAGGCCATGCTGATGGTGTGGCGACTGCGATTTGGCCAGTCGACAGGGCCGGCCGGCCGCTGATTAGCAGCCAGTCGGCCGCCGCCTGGCTGCTGGGCCGCACAAACCTCACGACTCCATGAACACTCTCGCTGCCCAAACCCGCTTCGAGTCCGGCCTGTCGAAGCAGCCGGCGTCACCGGGCTCGCTGCCAACGGGCCGCCTACTGGCCATTGACGTCGGCGCCGGGACCGCCGATATCCTGCTCGTGCACCCTCACCAGTCGCTCGAAAATGCGGTCAAGTTGGTGGTACCGGCGCGCACGCAGATCGTTGCCCGGCAGATCGCCGCCGCCGGCGTCCGCGGCGCCACCGTCGTCTTTCACGGGCCGCTCATGGGCGGTGGCGCCGTCACGGCGGCAATGAAAGCCCATGTCGGTGCCGGCCACCAGTTTGTCGCCAGCGAAACGGCGGCGCTCACCTTTGCCGACAATCTTGAGCGCGTACGTGCCGGCGGCGTGCGCGTCGTTGGCGATGGGACCGTACAGGAGTTGCTACACCGCTTGCCGCCACAGTCACTGGTCGAGATTCACAGCGGCGATCTTGATCCCGCCGGCCTGCGCGCGGCGCTCGCAGAACTCGGTGTCGAACCGCTGTTCGATGCGATCGCCGTAGCCGTCCAGGATCACGGTTACAGTCCACACGGTTCCAACCGAGTCTTCCGCTTCGCCCTCTGGGAGCGAGCAGTCCGCGAACAGTGGCGCATCGGTGACCTCTTCTACCCCGCCGCCTCGGTGCCACCCGAATTGACGCGCCTGCGCAGTACCGCAACCCTGGCCGCCGAGCTGGGCCATGACGTCCCGATTCTGGCCGCCGACACCGGCCCGGCGGCGCTCTACGGAGCCCTGCCGGATGGCGTCGACGATGCCGTCCTCATTAACGTTGGCAACGGCCATACGATTATCGTCGTCGCCAGCGCCGGTCGACTGGCCGGCGTGTTCGAACACCACACCGGCCTCCTGGACGGCCCTGGGCTCGAGTCACGTCTGCGCCACTTTCTCGCCGGCGAACTGATCGACGAACGCGTGCGTGACGAAGGCGGCCACGGCTGCGTCCTGGCAGCGCCGGTACCGGGGGACCTGCCGCTGATTGTCACCGGCCCGCGGCGCGGCCTGCTCGCCGACAGTACGCTACCTCTGCAGTTCGCCGCCCCACACGGTGACATGATGCTCACCGGCTGCTTTGGCCTCTTGCGCGCCTACGAGGAGCGCCGACCGACATAGTCACGGCGACCGCTCAATCGTCCGTGACGCCGCTCGTCGGCCCGCCTGCCTGCCCCGCGGAGGCACCAAGACGTTCACCGAGGGTGCTGATGCGCTCGTTGATCGCCGCGATCAGCTCGCGAGCGTCCCCTGACGCGAGCAAGCCCGCGCCATTGAGCGCGTCGATCCTTCGGCGCTGCACAATGAGGGCATCAATACGGGCGGCGAGAGCATCATCATCGCCGCGACTCGGCTCTTCACCGAGCGGCCGCAGACTGCCAACGACAATGCTCTCACCATCGGCTTCTGTGGCCGCTGTGATCTGCGTGCTGACCCCACGCGACTGCGTCTGCGCAGCGGCAAGACGATCAAGTTCCACATGAGCAGCGACGAAGCCGTCGAGCAGCGCCTGTCGATGGCGCGCGGTAATGCTCGTTGCTCCTTCTCCCACCAGCCCGAGCCGACTCACCAGCGGTCCGATCGTCAAGCCCTGCACAAGCAGCGAGAGTAAAACGACGCCGAACGTCACCACGAGCAACGTGTCGCGACCGACAAGGGTTGCCGGCACACTGAGCACCAAGGCCAAGGCGATGGTGCCACGCAGACCACCCCACGTGAGGGCATGCTGCCAGCGCATCGGCAAGCGGTCACCGAAGAGACGACCAGCCGCCGTGAGCCCATAGATCGTCACCGCGCGCGCCACCAGCGTTACCGCGAAGGCAACGATGATGAGCGTCAGCCTTCCGACCACCAGCTCCGATGCCACACGTACGCCGATCAGCAGGAAGACGAGAGAGTTGGCGGCGAATGCAGCGTAATCCCAAAACACAGTCATGCTGGCCCGCGTCACGGGACTCATGTGGCGTTGACGGCCATAGGTACCTAAGACGACGCCAGCCGTCACGCCGGCGACCACGCCCGACATGTGCAGAATGTCGCCGAGGATGAACGAGCCGTAAGCGACGATCGTCGAAACGGCGATCGTCACGACGGGCTCGTCGATCGCCCGCTCAAGAAGCGAAGCGGCCAGGCCGACGGCGGCGCCGACGGCCAGGCCGCCGACCGCCATCCAGACGAACTTGCCGACGGCGCCGAGAGCGCCCACGCGGCCGCCGGTCAAACCCGCCAGGACGATGGCAAAGACGACCGCCGCCGTACCGTCGTTGAAGAGGCTTTCCGCCTCGATCAGCGTCGTCAGCCGATCGGGCACGCCCAGCTTCTTGAAGAGTGCGACGACGCTGACCGGGTCGGTGGCGGCGATGAGTGCGCCGAAAAGCAGCGCCACCGTCCACGTCGTACCGCCGAGCCAGTGCACACCAATCGCGCTCAGGGCAAAGGCCAGAAGCACGCCGGGAACGGTGAGCAGAACGATGCGCCGCCAATCACGGCTGAGGTGGTGACCATCAAGGTTGTAGGCCGCTTCAAAGAGCAGGACCGGCAGAAAACCGTAAAAGACGAGGTTGGCCGAGAGAGTGACACCGTGGACGACATGAACCGCTCCCAATACCAGACCGGCCAAGACGAGCCCGATCGTGTACGGCAGCCGCATTCTCCCAGCGATGACAGCGATCAGAGAAGCGAGCGCCAGGAGCAGCGCCAGAGTGACCTCGAGACGTACCGGCATTGCCAAGCCGATCATGGTAAGCAGGCACCGGCAGGCTCATGGCTGCTCCAGCACACGAGCCGCGTGATCATGTCGGGCCGCTAAAGCGCGAAGCGGCTGAGCCCAGCCAGGGCATTCTTGAAGGAAGCTTTGGCGGCCTCGCCGTGCACGGCAAAAACGATCAGTTTGAGATTGGTTGTTTTGCGACTCTCGATGTAGTGCCTCACCTCGCCAAGCATGATGTTGGCGCACGCATAGAGCGGGAAACCACCGACGCCGGTACCAAATGCGGGCAAGGCGAGCGACTGCACGCCAGCATCATCAGCAAGTTCCAGCGTGCGTCGCGTGGCGCGGGCGATGATATCGGCGCTAGTCGTGTGATCGCTACCACTCATGAGGGCGGCATGGATAACCCAGAGTGCCTTGAGGTTGCCGCCGGTGGTTTTGATCGCCTCGCCAACGGCGATCGGCCCTTGTGCCACGGCTTCCTTCTCGATCCCCTCGCCACCGGCCCGCTTAATGGCAGCAGCGACGCCAGACCTCATCCGGAGCTCACTGTTGGCAGCGTTCGCCATCGCGTCGACGCGCATTTGAGCGATATCGCCGGGGATGATCTCGATCGCGGTCTCGCGGATGTTGGTCTTCATCGATCACTCCAGTGGTCGAGCGTGGGCAGCAGACGCCGGCGGCGACGAACGCAGTAGACAGCTGGGCTGATTATATCCCCTACTTCTTCTTGCCCAGTACCCGCCGCCGCACCGCCGCCCGCTTAAGCCACTGAATGCCATCTGTTGGGTTGAGTTCTTTCGGGCAGGCCTCAATGCAGTTTGTGATCCCATGGCAGCGGTAGACGCCGCGCTCGTTGTCAAACAGCGGCAGGCGCTCCTTGTTAGCGTCGTCACGTGAGTCGACTTCGAAGCGATAGTTCCATAGCAACGCCGCCGGGCCGAGGTAGTTTTCTTCGCCCCAGACGCTTGGACAGCTGCTGTAACACGAGCCGCAGAGAATGCAGTCGATGGGCATATCGAGCTGCTTACGCTCCTCGGGAGACTGCGGCAGCTCCTTATCGGGGGTGGCAGAGTTATGTATCAGCCACGGCTTGATGTACTCGTACTTGGCAAAGAAATCGTCCATGTCGCAGACCAGATCTTTGACCAGCGGCATGTGCGGCAACGGCTCGACGTTGATGACGTCGGCGTGCAGGTGCAGCACGTTCGTTTGGCAGGCAAGCCGATATTTGCCGTTGATGTACATCGCGCACGAGCCGCAAATACTGGCGCGACAGCAGTAGCGAAAGCTGAGCGAGCCGTCAAAGTGCTCCTGGACGTAGAACAGACCTTCAAGCACCGTCAGACTGAGCTCGTACGGCACGGTGAATTCGTCCCAGCGTTCCTCACCGCCACCCGACGGATCATGTCTCTTGATACGAAACTTTGCCTCGGGCATCAGTAACTACGCTCCTTTGGCTCGAACATGCCCAACGTAACCGGCTTATCATCCAGACGCGGCCCGGCGGGGTCGTAGTGCGCCAGAGTGTGCTTGAGCCACGCCGCGTCATCGCGAGTGGGATAGTCCGTGCGCGCATGCGCGCCGCGTGATTCGGTGCGCCGCAGCGCACCTGTGGCCGTGGCGAGAGCAACGTCGAGCATGCCCTCGAGTTCGGTGGTGCGCATCATGTCGAGGTTGAAGACGCCACCGGTGGTGCGCAGCCCGATATGCTTGATGCGCTCCTTCAGCGCCAGCAGCTTCTCGATACCAGCCCGCATGGTTGACTCATCGCGAAAAACGCCGAAATGATCCTTCATCGTCAGCGTCATCTCGGTGCGAATCGCGTAGGCATCTTCGCTGCCGGCTGTGGCGGCGAGCTTCTCGACGCGGGCGCGCATAGCGGCGGCGGCTTTGTCGGCCATCTCGGCCGACGGCTTGCCGCCGCTCGCGCCCGCCAAGTCGGCAACGATCGCCTTGCCGGCTCGGCGGCCGAAGACAATCGTCTCGAGCAATGAATTACCACCCAGCCGGTTGGCTCCGTGCACGCTCACGCAGGCACACTCACCGGCAGCGTAAAGACCAGGCAGCAGCGTGCGCCCGTCCATATCGGTATCGATGCCGCCCATCGTATAGTGATGGCTGGGCGTAATCGGAATCGGCTCATCGATTGGATCCACGCCCTCGAAGTGAATTGCCAAGTCACGAATGCCAGGCAGACGCTCCATGATCTTCTCTTTGCCCAGGTGACGCAGGTCGAGATAGACGTACTCCTTGCCGTCGATGCCGCGGCCCTCATTGATCTCGGTCTGGATACTCCGGGACGTGATATCGCGCGGCGCCAGCTCCATTGCCTTGGGTGCATAACGCGCCATGAAGCGCTCGCCCTCGCTGTTGATGAGGTAACCGCCCTCACCGCGAGCACCTTCTGTCATGAGAATGTTGGTCGTGTAGAGACCCGTGGGGTGAAACTGGACAAATTCCATGTCTTTGAGCGGAACGCCGGCGTGATAAGCCAGGGCCATGCCGCCACCGGTACTGATGAGCGAGTTGGTGGTATTGCTATAGGTGCGTCCAGCACCACCGGTGGCCATCAGCACGGCTCGACCGATGAAGCTCTCGAAGCCACCGTGAATCATGTCGTAGGCAACTACACCCACACAGCGACCGTCGTCGACGATCAGCTCGGTGACGAACTGCTCGACATAGATCTTGATCTCAAGCATGTAAGCGCGTTGTACTAGCGTGTGCAGCAGGTAGTGGCCAGTCTTGTCAGCGCCGTAGCAAGCCCGCGGGTAGCCGGCGCCGCCAAAGGGACGCTGAGCGATGCGCCCGTCATCGAAGCGGCTGAACGGGCAACCCCAGTGATCCATCTCGTAGATCGCCGGCACAGCGTCTTGCGTCATCTGGTAAGCGGCATCTTGATCGGCGAGATAGTCACTGCCTTTGACGGTGTCGAAGGCGTGCTTCTCCGGCGAATCGTCGGCCGACTCGGGGTGATTGCCGAGCGCCGCGTTGATGCCGCCTTGAGCAGCACTGCTGTGACTGCGCCCCGGCCAGACCTGGCTGAGGATGGCAACATCGACGCCATCCTGCCTGGCCTCGACGGCCGCCCGCAGGCCGCTTAACCCGCCGCCGACGATGATGAGATCGTGGTACACCATACCTGCCCCCTAGCCGATCCAGGGCCAGAGGGCCCACAAGCCGTAGACGAATGCGCCGATGCCAACCGCCCAGAGAACGGCGTCAAGAGCCCGCCGTGAACCACCACGAGTAAACCAGTAGTCGACCACAACCATGCGAAACCCATTGAGACCGTGAAAGACAACCGCGGCCAACAGAATGATGTCGTTGACGGACACGGCCCCGTGCGCAAGGCGTTGGGCAATGTTGCCGTAGCTCAACTGGCCAATGGCCAAGAGATGGGTGAGAACAAGGTGCACGAGAATGGTGACCAGCACGAGCACGGCGGTAACCCGCTGGCCCAGCCACGGCCACATGCCGCCGCGCTGCTTGGCAATGAGTTCGCGTTGCATCGCCATCACCTCAGAAGATGTGCGGCGCCGCTTTGACGGCAAAGACCGTCAGCGTCGCCGCAGCAACAGCCATGCAGGCCCAGAAGATGGCCTTGTGGCGATGGACACCGTACCCCAGATCCATGAGCAGGATGCGAACTCCGTTGAGTCCATGATAGAGGACAGCCGAGACGAGCATGAAGTCCAAGAAGACGAGGAACGGCGAATCGAACGTCTTGAAAGCGCTGTTGATACCGCTAGCGCCATAAAGGTGCCCACGCGAAATTACGTAGATATGCACGAACAGGTAGAAAACGAGGATCAGGCCACTGATGCGAAACAGGAGCCAGGCCCACATGCCGACCCCTTTCCACAGACCGGCGCCCACGTTGGCCGTTTCACGGTCCTGCTGGCTCAAGGCTGCCTCCCCCCTTCCTGACGTTACGCACGCAGGCAGCGCGACGATGACGTCGGACTGCCTGCCGGTGGTCAATGGTAAACCGAACTGCGACCATCGCGCAACGGACGACTCGGTCCGTTGCCAGACAACCGGGCGGCGGCGTTAGGACTCTTTGGCCAACCTCAGTTTCGTCCTGGCAATTTCTTCGTAGAGGCGCACGGGACTCATCTCGCCAGCCTCGTCACCAAACGTGGCGCGCGCTCGGCGAAAGATCTGCTCGACAACGGCGCTCACCTCGGCCGGAACACCAACCGAACGAGCCAGATCGACGGCCAGACCGAGATCCTTGCAGGCCAGGGCGAGGGCGAATCCCTGCTCATAATCGCCTTCCTGCAGCAGCGGCAGCAGATCGCGATCGAGCAGCACGCTGTTGGCCGGGCTGGCGATGAGCGCCCGATGCAGCACCGCCAAGTCGACGTCAGCAGCCACGCCAATGGTCAGCACCTCGGCAATGGCGACCAGCGAGTTGAACCACAACAAGTTGAGCATCAGCTTAACCGCGTAGCCGGCACCGTTGCTACCGACGTGGATGATGCGCTGCGGATCGCCCATGATCTCAAGGAGCGGACGAACCTGCTCGAGATCGGCGGCAGCACCGCCGACGAAAATCTCAAGGGTGCCGGCGGCGGCACCCTTGGACATTCCGCTGACCGGCGCATCAAGCACACGAAGACGACACTCGGCGCCGTGAGCGCGCACTCGCTCTGCCACGGCCGGCACCGACGTCGACATGTCGACCCAGAGTGCGTCGGGTGGCAACGCCGCCAAGGCGGCACCCGTACCGAGCATCACATCGTCGATGATGGCTGGCGTCGGCAAACTGGTGATGAGCACATCGGCGGTGGCGGCGGCTAAGGCAGCCGAGGCAGCCCAGCGGGCGCCGGCGGCGAGCGCCGGCGCCGCCTTTGCCTGATCGACATCGTAAACCGTAAGGTCTAGATCGGCCTCAGCCAGTCGACGACTCATATGCCCGCCCATGTTGCCCAGACCGATGAAAGAGACGCGCACGTCACACGCTCTATTTCACGCGGAAGAAGGGGTTGCGCGGGTCAGCGCGGGCCGCAAGCACCTCGTCAACGGCCGGCAAGCCGGCGGCGGAGTTACGTAGCGCGGTGAGAGTGGCCTCGCGGTTGTTGGCAAATACCGCCTCCTCGTCGCTCGCCGCGGGATTAACCCACACGGCGGCGATGAGCAGCAGATCATCGGCCTCGTGTCGCTCTATAACGCCAGCGGCGACAGCAGCGGCGACGCCGGCGGCGACGCCGGCCTGTGCCGCGCCCCAGGTGAGCTGGCCATGACGCCCTGGTTCAATCGCCGCCTTATTGACGAACAGCGTCAGCGGCTTGACCGCCAAACCGGGCTGCAGCACGGCCATGAACGGCACGTGCCCCTGGCTCGGCGTCGCCAGCGCCGTTGCCCAGGCAATGCCCACCGGCCCGTCCTTGGCACCAAGCACGATATTGATGTGGGCCGCGTCAACACCCTCTCCGATAAAGCTCTCGCCAATGCGCACAGCGCCGGCGTCGGCTGCCTTGACTCTGTCAATCACAGTTTCACCTCACTCCGCTCTCGCCAGCACGGTCTGACGACGTGGCCGCCGCTTACCGCCGACGCAGCGCGTCTCAGCGCAGTACACCTTCGTCACGGCCGAGCCCGTTGTGGCTGCCGCCTCGGCAAACCTTGTCGCCATTTCTCAGCGTTTCTTGGCCGCCGGTTTGCGCGTCCGTGGGGCAGGGCGCCGGCGCGGCTTGCGCTCGCCGGCGTTGGGATCAGGTGCCTCCGGCTTAGCGGCCGTGCGACCCCGGTGCACGGCCGGCGCGGCAGCGGCGGGCACCGGCTGGCCGCCGTTAATGTGCAGTCCCATCGCCGCCTCCCACACCTGCTCAACGCGATCGACGGGAATGAAGGTCATCGTTTTGCGCAGGGCCTCGGGAACATCTTCGAGGTCGACCTCGTTGCGACTCGGCAGGATGACTGTGTTGATGCCGGCGCGCTGCGCCGCCAGCGTCTTCTCCTTAAGACCGCCGATGGGCAGCACCTGGCCGGTCAAGGTGACTTCACCGGTCATCGCCACTTCGGAGTTGATCGGTGTGCCGGTGACCAGCGAACAAATCGCCGTCGCCATGGTCACGCCGGCCGACGGGCCATCCTTAGGGATGGCCCCAGCAGGCACGTGAATGTGAATGTCGTGCTTCTGGAAGTAGTCATCGGCAACGCCGAGCTGAGCCGAGTGGGCGCGCACATAACTCATTGCTGCCTGCGCCGACTCCTTCATCACGTCGCCGAGCTGTCCGGTCACCGTGAGGTGGCCCGTGCCGGGCATGGTGGTCGCTTCAATGAAGAGGATGTCGCCACCAACCGGCGTCCAGGCCAGACCGGTGGCCACGCCAGCGTCGCTGGTGCGCCGCTTGACCTCGCTGTAGACACGCGGTCGGCCGAGCAGTTCATGCACCTTGTCGATGGTCACGGTGAAGGTACCTTCGCCCTTTTCGGCGACCACCCGCGCCAGCTTGCGGCAGACGCTGCCGACCTCGCGTTCGAGATTGCGCACACCGGCCTCACGCGTGTAGCTGCCGATGATATCGCGCAGCGCATCGTCTTCGAAGGTCACCTGCTCGACGGTGAGCCCATTGGCCTCAATCTGCTTGGGCACCAGATAGTTCTGGGCAATGTGCAGCTTCTCTTCGATCGTGTAGCCGGCGAGGTTGATGATCTCCATGCGGTCACGCAACGGCGGTGGAATCGGCTCCAGTTGGTTAGCGGTGGTGATGAACATGACCCTGGAGAGATCGAAGGGCAGATCCAGGTAGTGATCGCGAAAGGTGAAGTTCTGCTCCGGGTCAAGCACCTCGAGCAAGGCGCTCGAAGGATCGCCACGCCAGTCGGCGCCGGTCTTGTCGATCTCGTCGATCATGAACAGCGGGTTGTTGGTGCCAGCGTCACGCACGGCGCGGATGATGATGCCCGGCAGCGCGCCGACGTAGGTACGTCGATGCCCGCGAATCTCAGCCTCGTCGCGCACGCCGCCGACACTGATACGCTCGAACTTGCGTCCCATGGCGGCGGCAATCGAACGGCCGAGGCTGGTCTTACCGACGCCGGGAGGGCCGACGAAGCAGAGGATCGGCCCGTGCAGGTCACTCTTCAGCTTGCGCACCGAGAGATACTCGAGAATGCGGTCTTTGACCTTCTCGAGATCGTAGTGATCGTGGTCGAGAACCTCACGCGCATGCACAATGTCGAGGTTGTCGTCGCTGGAAACGTTCCACGGCAGCGTGATGATCCAGTCGAGGTAGGTTTTGATGACCTGGTATTCGGCACTCTGCGGAGAGAGGTTGCTGAGCCGGTCAAGTTCGCGCCGGGCCGCTTTGTCGACCTCCTCCGGCAACTTGAGTTCGTCGATCTTGGTGCGCAGCTCGTTGGCCTCGGCCTGTTGCTCGTCGTTTTCGCCCAGCTCGGCCTGTATGGCCTTCATCTGCTGGCGCAAAAAGTATTCGCGCTGCGTCTTGTCGATCTCGCTGCGCGCGTCGTTCTGAATCTTGCTGCCCAGCTCGAGCACCTCGAGTTCGCCGGTGAGAATACCGATGAGCTTGTGCAGGCGGGCGCCAACATCCGATTGCCCAGATGCTGAAAGAAGTCGCTTCCAAGACCTCCGATGTCGCAG
>JBKQWK010000110.1:0-4521 GCA_052139595.1 Thermoleophilia bacterium
GGTAACTCCGCCGTACATGATGAGTGTAGCGACGTGCTTGAACGGGCTGGTTTTAACGTCCGCGTTACAGCGAACGTCTACCCCGCCATCGACGAACTCGACATCGTGCCCGCTCGCGCCGTCATCCATGACGCTTTCGAGGAGCACATTACGCACGCGCCAGGGATGGAGCATCTGACAGAAGTCGTCAGCGGACCTATCCTGCCGACGCCGGGAGCGGTGCTGATCGCCGCCGAACGGCTGGCCGACGTGCTCGGCGACCTTGTCGTTATCGACGTTGGGGGCGCGACGACAGACGTACACTCGATCACCGACGGCAGCCCCGAGATCAGTATCATCCAGACCGAACCGCAGCCGCACAGCAAGCGCACGGTAGAGGGCGATCTGGGAACCTACGTGAGTGCGCCGCACGTGGCGGCCCTGATGGATGAGCGTGATCGCCCAACGCCGCTGCCGCCGGCTCTGCCAACGAACGACGACCAGCGCGCGGCGGCGCTGGCGCTGGCGCGCATCTGCGCCGTCACCGGCGTGCAGCGTCACGCCGGTGCGCTCCAGCATCTCTATACGCCGACGGGTCGCCAGACCGTGGCCCGCGGACGTGATCTCACGGCCTGCCGGCTGGTGATTGGCACCGGCGGTGCACTCACCCGCCTGCCCGGCGGGGCAGAGGTGCTTGCCGAAACGCGCAGTCACAACGGCAGCGAGCGCCTCTTGCCCCCGGCCGACGCCAGCTGTGCACTCGATCGCGACTACATCTTCGCTTGCTGTGGCGCCCTGTTTGCGCGCTTTCCCGCCGATCGCGTCGTGGCGCTGATGCGGGGCAGTTTGGCGAGGGTGAAGTGAACCCCCGGCGGCACCGGCGATGCAGTCGTTACGGCGTCGGGGGCAGCAAAACCTCGGCGCGAGTCGGTTGACCGGGTGTCAGGCGTTGATCGTGATGGCGTTTGCCGGGCACACCTGCAGGCAGCGTCGGCAGAGCGTGCACTGGTCCGGATTCGCGGCAACTGCGCGCTGATCGCTGCCCCAGGCAAACACCCCACTCGGGCAGACGCCCATGCACGAGCCGCAACTGATGCAGGAGTTCTGGCTGACGACGACACGGGCCAACGTCGCTTTCGCGGTCGGTTGGGCGGCGGCTACGACCGGAGCGTCAGTCTGGCTTGACGTACCCGGCTCGAGCCAGGTCGCGGGTTGCAGCCCAGTCGAGTTTCGTTGTGGGCCGGGCAGCGAAGAACTGCTTCGACTGAGCAGGCTGACACCGCCGATAACGGCCGCCACACCAGCCACCGCGGTGCCGGTGAGAAAGCTTCTGCGTGTGTAGCGTCGTTCGCGGTCGTGGGACGCGTAGGTTGATGAGGCAGCGTCGCCGGCGACTGGTGTTGCTGACCGCGATGCTGCGATGAGACGCCCGGCCGCTGGGGCTGTTGCCGGGGCTGACTCTCGGCGGGGCGTCTCAGCCCGATTGCGTGCCGGCGCGCCACCGTTAGCGAAGCGGCGCACCATGCCTTTCACCCAGCGATAGTGCCAGGTAAGGTGCACGACGATGCCGAGACTCATGGCAACCCCGCTCCAATCGTGCAGTGTGCGCCAGAGGGTGTAACTCACGCCGAGCAGGTTTGGTCGGCTCGCGCCGGCGATCGTGAGCCAGCTAGCGGGTAGCAGAAAGAGGATGCCGCTGACGGCACAGATGAGAAAAGCAATCGCGATGACGCTGTCGAGGATAAAGTTGAGCGTGGATCGTTTCACGTCTAACCCGAAGTTTGGTGCAGAAAATCGCGGACACGGCAAAGGCGAAACAGCCAAGTGTATTTATGCTATGCGGGGCGGCTGTGAGTCGGCTGGGCAACATGTTACGCCATCTTAATGTGGCGCGCAGCCGTGCGGTGACGCACAGCCGCGCCCTGGTGAAGCGGGAGCCGTACAGGAACGCGACGAAGAAAGAATGCTTGCGTTGCGTGGCCTGGCAGCTATACCATGCTGCATACGTCTTATACAGCGGAGGGACATGAACAGTACAGCCGTTGTCAGTGTCGATCTGGCGAAGATCAGCGACAACGCCCGCCGGGTGGTTGCTCATTTGGCCGGCATCAGCGTTGTCGCCGTGACGAAAGTCACCTGCGGCAGCCCCGAAGTCGGCCAGGCGCTGGTGGATGGCGGCGCTACCGCGCTCGGTGATTCGCGCCTGGGCAACCTCGCCAGGCTGCGCGCCGCCGGCATCACGGTGCCGCTGTGGCTGTTGCGCGCTCCGACGCCGTTGCAGGCGGCAGAGACCGTCGCTGTGGCTGACGTCTCGCTCGAGTCTGAACTCGAAACGCTGCGCGCCCTCAGCCGCGCCGCCGGCGCAGCGGGGCGGCGCCATGCCGTCGTCGTCATGGTCGATCTCGGTGATCTGCGCGAGGGTATTCTGCCGGTCGACGTACCGGCTTTTTTCGACACGGTGGAGAAGCTCGCTTACCTCGATGTCGTCGGCATCGGCGTGAACCTCACCTGCTACGGCGCTATCATGCCTGACGAGCACAACTTGGGGCAGCTGGCCGAACTCGCCGAACAGGCCGAGCATCGGCTCGGCCGACCATTGCTCGTCAGCGGCGGCAACTCCGGCAGCCTCGATATGGCGATCGCGGGGCGCATGCCGGCGGCGATCAACACGCTGCGCATTGGTGAGACGATTCTCTTGGGCGTCAACACGCTCACCCGAGAACCGATGCTCGACCTGTACGGCGATGCCTTTACCGTGGCAGCGGCAGTCATCGAATGCAAGGTGAAGCCATCGCTGCCGACGGGTACGGTTGCCCAGGATGCCTTCGGCAACCGGCCCACCTTCACCGATCACGGCCGGCGCCGCCGGGCAATTTGTGCGCTTGGTCGGCAGGATGTGCTGGCCGAGGGGCTCAAGCCGCTCGATCCGCGCATTCAGGTGCTTGGCGCCAGCAGCGATCACCTGATCCTCGACGTCGAGGATCTCGCCACACCGCCGGCAATCGGCGATTTCATCGAGTTTGTGCCGGGCTACGGCGCGTTGCTTCAGCTCTTTACCTCACCGTGCGTCGACAAGGTCTTCATTCCGCCTGCCTGAGTCAATCGTGGCGCGGCGAAATCAACCCAGGGATGGAGGAACAAGAATGGCCAGAAGAACCAAGGTCCTGATCATGGGAGCCGCAGGACGCGACTTTCACAACTTCAACACGTTCTTTCGCGACAACGATCAGTACGAGGTCGTCGCCTTCACGGCAACCCAGATTCCCTACATCACCGACCGTAAGTACCCGGCCGTGCTCGCCGGCAAATTGTATCCGGAGGGGATCCCGATTTACGACGAGTCGGAGCTTGAGGCGCTCGTCAAAAAGCACGATGTCGACCAGGTCGTCTTCGCCTACTCCGACCTTAAGTACGAGTATGTGATGCACAAGTCGGCCCAGGTCAACGCTCTCGGCTGCGACTTCATCCTCATGGGGCCCAAGTACACGGCCGTCAAGTCGACCAAGCCGGTGATTGCCGTCTGCGCGGTGCGCACCGGCGCCGGCAAGAGCCAGACCACGCGCCTGATTCAGACCATGTTGCGCGAGGCCGGCAAGAAGGTCGTCAGCATTCGTCACCCCATGCCCTACGGCGATCTCGCCAAGCAGGCCGTGCAGCGTTTCGCGACCATCGACGACCTGAAGAAGAACGAGTGCACGATTGAAGAGATGGAAGAGTACGAGCCGCACGTCGTCGCCGGCAACATCATTTATGCCGGTGTTGATTATGAGGCGATCCTGCGCGAGGCCGAGAAGGAAGCCGACATCATTCTTTGGGACGGCGGCAACAACGACTTCAGCTTCTATGCTGCCGACCTGACGATCACGGTTGCCGACCCGCACCGGCCCGGCAACGAACTCAGTTACTATCCCGGTGAAGTGAACCTGCGTGTGGCCGACGTCGTCGTTATCAACAAGATTGACACCGCCGACCGCGCCGGCATCGAGACCGTGCTCGAAAGCATCGCCAAGGTGAACCCGACCGCGACCGTAGTCATGGGTGCTTCGCCGCTTACGGTCGACGATCCGCAGGCGATTCGCGGCAAGAAGGTCCTCGTCGTTGAGGATGGTCCCACACTCACCCACGGTGAGATGAAGTATGGTGCCGGCACGATGGCCGCCAAGCAGTTTGGCGCCGGCGAGCTGATCGATCCGCGGCCGTTTGCCGTCGGCGAGATCAAGGCCACCTTCGAGAAGTATCCCAATATCGGTGTCTTGCTGCCGGCCATGGGTTACTCCGATCAGCAGCTCAAGGACCTCGAAGTGACGATCAACTCCTCCGGTGCGGAGCTGGTCGTGATCGGCACGCCGATGGACCTGCGGCGTATCATCGACATCAAGATCCCGGCCGTGCAGGTCGGTTACGACCTGCAGGAGATCGGTCATCCGACGCTGCGTGAGATCCTCAGCGAAAAGGGCTTCATTTAAGCTTCTGAGGCAGCCGCTCTGGACACACGTCGGCGCGGCTCGATAGAGTGACATGTAGGAACCGGCGCTGGCCGGG
>JBKQWK010000111.1:0-3099 GCA_052139595.1 Thermoleophilia bacterium
CGCCCTTGGGGTCGGTCATGGCGCCGTCGGCAACCAGATCGTTCTCTTGCAGGTAGATGACGTAGTCGCGAAAGCGTTGCTGGTAGCTGGTGCCTTTGGCCTTGTCGCAGTCGTAGGTGACCGACCAGAGCGAGTTGATAGCGTCCATGCCCACGCAGCGCTGAAAGCAGGTGCCGGTTTTCTGACCCAGCAGACGCAGCATTTTGACTTTCTTGAGCAAGTCGTCGATTGACTGATGAATGTTGGTGAATCGGTTGACCTTTTTGCCGGTGAGATGGCTGGTGGCCGTCATCAGATCTTCGTACTCGGGATGCTGGGCCAGCTCGTAGGTCATCGCCATGCTGTTGAGGCTGGGGCGAATGATGGGATGGTTGGTATAGTCTTCGACGCGCTCGCCAAACAGGTAGATCTCGAGATCGAGGGCGGCGATCGAGTCGATGAACTCTTGCGAGGTCTTCAACGCCATGGTGGTCTCCTCTCTGGGCGCGTCAACAGGATGGCGCCGACGCGGTCGATGTCACTTGTGCTTTGCATCACATTATGGCCGGCTTTAGCGTACTTCGTCAATTGTTCCAAAGAGGACGGTCCGAACTGAACTCCGTTGTACCATTCTGTACATACGTCAGGCTGCGCATGGTACGCGGGGTAGGCGCTGCCGGCGGCCCCGCCGCCGTTTCCGTCTGGACTTGTTGGCCAGCAACAGCGGCGGAAGTTTGTTGGCTTTGGCACATGAACGGCCTTTAGCCCCGGCGTATAATCCGCCGCGGTATGCCAGCTTCTTCGTCTCCCCACAGTAGACGTAGTAGACGCAGGTTCAGTCAATCCACGGAGGGCACTATATGAGCGATTACGTAGCCGAATTTATGGCCGAACTGACGGCCAAGAACCCGGGCGAGCCCGAGTTCCACCAGGCTGCCCAAGAGGTCGTCGAGTCTCTGGCGCCGGTGTTCGAGAAGCATCCGATCTATCGCAAGATGAAGGTTCTCGAGCGCATCGCCGAGCCGGAGCGCGTGATCATGTTCCGTGTGCCCTGGGTTGACGACAAGGGCGAGCTGCAGATTCAGAAGGGCTATCGCGTCGAGATGAACAGCGCCATTGGCCCCTACAAGGGCGGTCTGCGCTTTCACCCGACCGTCTACCTTGGCCTGCTCAAGTTCCTCGCCTTCGAGCAGGTGCTCAAGAACTCGCTCACGACCCTGCCCATGGGCGGCGGCAAGGGCGGCTGCAACTTTGACCCCAAGGGCAAGAGCGACGGCGAAGTCATGCGTTTCTGCCAGAGTTTCATGACCGAGCTGTCGCGTCACATCGGCCAGTTCACCGATGTGCCGGCCGGCGACATCGGCGTCGGCGGCCGCGAAATCGGCTTCCTCTTTGGCCAGTACAAGCGCATCCGCAACGAGTTCGTCGGCGTGCTCACGGGCAAGGGCCTCAACTGGGGCGGCTCGCTCATTCGTCCCGAGGCAACGGGCTACGGCGCCGTTTACTTCGCCGCCGAAATGCTCGGCACACGTAACGAGACTCTCGACACCAAGACCTGCCTGGTCAGCGGCTCGGGCAACGTCGCCCAGTACGCGATCGAGAAGATCCTCGACCTGGGCGGCAAGGCAGTCACCTGCAGTGACTCCAGCGGCTATATCTATGACGAGGCGGGCATCGATCGCGGGAAGCTCGCCTTCCTGCTTGAGCTCAAGAACGTCAAGCGCGGCCGCATCAGCGAATACGCCGACAAGTATAAGAGCGCTGTCTTCACGCCGGTCGACAAGGCCAAGGGCTTCAACCCGCTGTGGGACCACAAGGCCGCTTGCGCCTTCCCCTGCGCGACGCAGAACGAGATCAACGCTAAGGATGCCGCCAACTTGGTCAAGAACGGCGTCTACGTGGTCAGCGAAGGCGCCAACATGCCGACCGTGCCCGAGGGCGTCGAGCTGTTCGTCGAGAAGAAGCTCCTCTACGGCCCCGGCAAGGCTGCCAATGCCGGCGGCGTTGCCACCAGCGGTCTTGAGATGTCGCAGAACAGCCTACGCCTCAACTGGACGCGGGAAGAGGTCGACACCCGCCTGCACGGCATCATGCGCGCGATCCACAAGCAGTGCGTCGATGCCGCCGACGAGTACGGCATGGCCGGCAACTACGTCGCTGGTGCCAACATCGCCGGCTTCGTCAAGGTTGCCGACTCGATGCTCGATCAGGGCATCGTCTGAGCACAGCAGACGCGTAAGGCGGCCGCGAGGCCGCTTGCGGGCGCCATCAAGCCGCCCGTGAGCGGCTTCCAAGCCGCCGAAACGCCAAGCAGGACGCCCCCGTACGCGGCCTCCAGGCCGCGTACGGGCGAGACAGAGCAGACGCCAACGGCGGCGTGAGCCTGGACAGGGCCCGCGCCGTCGTTGGCGTTCTTGAAGTCGCAGCCTCGTCTGACTCGCCCGTCCGCCTTGCCGATTCCTACCTGTCGCGGCGTCCGCCTCTACCGTTCTGGACAATCTTGCTGCCGGTGTTTGCTCCCTGCAGGGCAGGGGGAATCAACCTCACGAACCATGTCCTATGACGTTAAGGGGTTGGAGCGGTGACAGGCGATCATGCCGGCTCGCTCGACCGGGCAGACGAAAGGAGCGGCGGAGATGAAAAAGATCGAGTGCTACATTCAGCCGTATGAGCTGGACAAGGTAGCCGAGCAGCTGTGGGGCGTCAAAGGCGTCAAGGGTCTCAGCGCGACTGAGGTCAAGGGCTTTGGCGTCGAACGCGGTTTCAAGAGCACTGAGACGCCCAAGGAGGGCGAAGTCAAGCTGCTGCAAAAGCTCAAGGTCGAGATGGTGGTGGCCGAGGACGACGTCGAGGGCATTATCGTCAAGTTGCGTGAGGTGCTGCGTACCGGCCGTCTCGGTGACGGCAAGATGTTCGTCATCCCGGTTGATGACGCCGTGCGCACGCGTACTGGTGAGCGCGGCGAGGACGCGATCAGGTAACTGACGCCGGTTTAGGTGATGTCGGAGCCGCGGTTGGCGGCCTGCCGATATCACGTGTTGTAGAAGACCGGCCTCACGAGTAGCAGGCAGGCGGCGTCACGAGTGGCAGGCAGGTTGCGGGGCGGCCGAGCTGGAAACC
>JBKQWK010000112.1:0-4274 GCA_052139595.1 Thermoleophilia bacterium
CGCAGACTGGCGCGCAAGTACCATCCCGATGTGAACACTGAGGATCCCGAGACCGAGGCGAAGTTTAAAGAGGCCGCTGAGGCCTACGAGGTTCTCAACAACGACGACACACGGGCTGCCTACGATCACTACGGTTTCGACGGCCTGAAAGGCCAGCCGATGACCAACTTCGACCAGTTCGGTTTCTCTGATCTGTTCAATGTGTTCTTCGGTGGTGGTGGTGGCGGCATTTTCGACAGTGTGCTCGGCAATGCCGGCGGGCGCGGCTGGGGCGCGGCTGGGGCCGCGTCGGTGCCGCGCGGCGACGACATCGAAGTTGCGGTCGAAATCGACCTGCGCGACACGGTGTTTGGCGGCCAGCGCGACGTGGAGGTCAAAGCGGACGTTGCCTGTGCCAGCTGCGGCGGCAGCGGCGCCGCCGCCGGCACAGGGCGCGAAGCGTGCCCGCAGTGCAAGGGCAGTGGTCGCATGCGCGAAGTGACCAGCATGGGCGGCTTCGGCCAGTTCATTCGCACGACAACGTGCACGGTCTGCCGCGGTCGAGGGACGATCGTCAAGCAGCCTTGTGAGACCTGCCGCGGCACGGGACGCACTCGCGCTGTGCGCATCGTCAAGATTGATCTGCCGGCCGGCATTGCCGACGGCCAGCGCCTGCGCCTGAGCGGCGAGGGCGGCGCCGCCGCCCAGGGCGGTCGCCCGGGCGACCTTTATGTGCACGTGCAGGTGGCACCGGACGAGCACTTCCTGCGCGATGGCGACGATCTCATTTACCGCCTTGACGTGACGATGATCGAGGCTGCGCTGGGGACCACCGTTATCGTACCGGCGCTCGATGGCGAGATTGAACTGACGGTGTCGCCAGGTACGCAGCCGGGCGAGATCAAGACCTATCGCAACCGCGGCGTGCCGGTGCTGCAGGGGTATGGCCGCGGTGACTTGAAAGTCGTGGTCAATGTGACCGTGCCACGTCACCTGTCGAGCGAACAGCGGGCTCTGCTCGAGCAGTTTGCCGAGCTGACCCACGCCAGGAACTACGAAAAGGACGAGGGCTTCTTCGACAAGGTGAAAGCCGTCTTTCGTCAGTGAGGCTGGCTCATGGCTGCGCCGGCTGAGGCCGCGTATACGCGCTACACGTTGCGTCTGTTCTCTGGCTACGAAGGCGCGCCGGCTGCGGCCGCAGGCCCTGGCGGCGCTGCAGTCGAGGAAGCGTACCTGAAGGTCCATGCTCTCCTTGGTGAGCTCGCGGTTGGTGGCTGGCAGGAGAATGACGATGGCAGCGAAGTCGTGTTCTGGCTGCCCGCTCAAGAGGCCGCGCCGGCGGCGCTGACGCAGCTGCGCGCCTGTGGCTCCTTGACCGCGAGCCCAGAAGCACCTGGCTGGCGAGATCAGTGGCGTCGTTTTCACCAGCCGGTGGTGGTCGGCGAGCTGTATGTTCGTCCACCCTGGCATCCGCCGCGACCAGGGTGCCTCGACCTCGTCGTCGATGTGGGGCTCGCCTTTGGCACCGGCGCTCACGTCACCACGCGTGAATGTCTGCAGGCATTGTGCGCCCTGCCACGCGGCTCGCTGCTCGATCTGGGCACCGGCTCAGGTGTACTGGCGCTGGCGGCACTGCGGCTTGGCTTCGCGCCTGTCTATGCTCTCGACAACGACCCGGCGGCGATCGCCGCCGCGAAGGAGAATGCCGTCACCAACGGCCTTGATCCGATTCTTCTCCTCGCCGACTTGACGAATCCAGATCTCTCGTTGCCAGAGACTGAGGCCGTCATCGCCAATCTCACGTTGTCGCCAATTCTGGCGCTGGCGGGACGGTGTGCAGCACCGGTGAGTGGCCAGCTCGTCGGCCGAATCTGGCGACCGCAGCACCTCGTGCTGGCCGGCCTGCTGACGACGCAGGTCGACGAGGCGATCGCTGCCTTTTCGCCTGCCTTCGCCGCCCAGGAGCGTCTCTTGCTTGGCGACTGGGCGCTCGTTCACCTGGTGATGTCGACGTGACCCGTGTCTATGCTGCTTTTGTCGGCTGTAAGGTGAGCCAGGCCGACAGCGAAGCGGCGTTAGCCGCGCTCGTGGCGGCTGGGCATACGCCGGTGACCAGCCGCGATGAGGCCGATCTCTGTCTGCTGCTGAGCTGCTGTGTGACGGCCGAGGCCGAACGGAAGTCGCGGCAGGCCGCGCGTCGGTTGGCGGGCGAAGGCCGCCGGGTGATTGTCGCCGGCTGCGCTGCCGCTCTGCGGCCTGGACAGTTCGCCGGCGAGCGCATCGAGGTCCTCGGTGACCGGCCCTGGACCGCGCTGGCAACCGGCACCCATGGCAGTGCTGTCCGCGGGGGCGGCAATAGCGGCGTCGTCGAGGCGCCGAGTAGCCCGATGTCAGATCGTCGCCGCACGCGCACCCGTCTGACGCTCAAGGTGCAGGATGGCTGCGAGCAGCGCTGCACGTATTGCACGGTGTGTCTGGCGCGTGGCCCGCTGTGGAGTCGACCGCTGGTCGAAGTACTGGCCGCCGCGCGCGCTGGGCTGGCCGGTGGATGTGGCGAAGTCGTCCTCAGCGGCATCAACCTGGGCATGTATCGTGACCCCCAGTCGGGGGCTGGTCTGCCCGAGCTCATCGAGTGCCTGACGGCACTCGATGAGCTCGTTCGTCTGCGTCTGAGTTCGTTGGAGCCCGTCCATTTGCAGCCCGACCTGTTCGCCGCGCTTGCCCACGCCAAGGTGGCTCGCCACCTGCACGTTCCGCTCCAGTCGGCCGACGACAGTGTGCTCGCCGGCATGGGTCGTCCCTACACGTTTGCCGAGTACAGCGCCGCGATTGCCGCGTTGCGGCGGCGCCTGCCGGGGCTACTGTTGAGCACTGACGTGATCATCGGTTTTCCGACCGAAGACGAGGCCGCTTTCGAGCGCACGCTGGCGGTCATCAGCGCCGTCGCCCCGGCGCCGCTGGCGGGTCCGGGCGGACGTCTTTTCGGCCGGGTGCACCTGTTCACGTACTCGTCACGACCGGGGACGGCGGCGGCAGCTTTGACGCCTCTGCCGGCCGATGTCGTCAAGGGTCGCATGCAGGCGGCGCTGGCGGTGGCGCGAAGCGCCGCCCACGCCGCCTCGCTCGCTGCGGTTGGTCAGCCGGCTGAGGTGCTGGTCGAAGAACGTCGTGACGGCTTCTGGCGTGGGTACAGTTCAACGTACCTGCGATACTATCTGCAGGGCGAGGCACACGGCGGGCAACTGGTATCCGCCGTCGCTACCGGCGAGTACAACGACGGATTGAAGGGGTTTCTGGTATGACCAGAGAGCTGGGCAGTATCGAATCACGCGTCAAGGACGACGCCACCGCAGCGCTGCGCGCCGGCGATAAACGTTTGCGTACGGCCTTGAACACCCTGGCGGCGGCGCTGAAGAAAGAGCGCATCGACGGCGGGTCGGCGATGCCCAGCGAAGCCGACGAGCTGCTCGTCGTCAAACGCGAGCGCAAGCGTCAGAGCGAAGCGATCGAGATCTACGAACAAGGCGGTCGCGCCGATCTGGCCGATCGGGCGCGTTACGAGGAAGCGCTGTTGGCGAGCTACCTGCCGACGCAACTGAGCGAGGCGGAGCTGATCACGCTGGTCAACGAGGCAATCGCCGAGACCGGCGTGACGACGACGAAGGAGATGGGCAAGGTGATGAGTGCCCTCATGCCGCGCGTTGCCGGGCGAGCCGACAACAAACGCCTCAGCGAACTGGTGCGCGGTCGGCTGGCAGGATGAGCATGGCCGCCGACGTGCGTGTCACCGACGAGCTTGAGAGCAACAGCTTGGCGCTGGCTTTGGCCGGCGAGCACGACGCCCATCTGCGCGTTCTCGCCCAGCGTCTCGACTGCACGGTCACGCTGCGCGGCAATCAGCTCATTTTTGCCGGCTCGCCGGCAAATGTGGCCAAGGCACGATCGGCGATACACGAACTGCTGACAGTTATCCGGAGCGGCCGTGCTGTGAACCCAGCGATGGTCGAATCGCTCATGGACATTGCCGTCAGCGACGGCGGTAAGCCGAGCGAGGTCTACGGCGACATTGTGCTCAGCCATCGCGGCCGCCAGATCGGCCCGCGCACGACCAACCAGAAGGTGTACGTCGATGCGATTCGGGCCAACACGATTACCTTCGGCATCGGTCCCGCCGGCACGGGCAAGACCTATCTCGCCGCCGCGTACGGCGCGCATCTGCTCTATGAGCGCCGCGTCGAACGGCTGATCCTGTCGCGCCCGGCGCTGGAGGCCGGCGAGCGCCTCGGCTTCCTGCC
>JBKQWK010000113.1:0-12644 GCA_052139595.1 Thermoleophilia bacterium
GCTCGCCAAAAGCGTAGCCGGTGCGGCGGCTTCGGTGCGGCGGCTCTCTGGCCGGCTGCAGGTCAGCCGGGCAGAGATAATGCCAACTGTTCCTCATCGCCAGCCCTAAAGCTGTGATGCCGCGCGGTGGCTTCTCATGCGCAGATCGGCCAGGGTCAGATCCTGCAGGCCAAGCGAAGCCAGACCGGCGACCGCCCCAACTGCGAACTGCAGGAACTGCAATCCCAGGGCAAAGGCGAGCGCCGGCTCGGCGGCCACGCCGCAAGCGGCCAGCGCCGCCACTGCGGCTGCCTGAAAGGTACCGACGTTACCGGGTGTGATCGCCACCAGGCTGATCAGGTTGGTGAGCACGAGCACGAGACCGGCAGCGCGTAGACCGCCGGCACCAAGGTGAAACGCCTGCAGGACGCTCCAGACAGTGATGAGCTGCACCAGGCAGGTGAGCATCTCCAGGGCGATGACGAGCAGCACCGACCACGGCTTGCCCATAATGCGTTGGCTGTCAAGGAGCGCCGGCAGCAGGCGGCGTAGCTTGCCTGCTGCCGGCGCGGTCGCGCGGGCAGTGGTCGAGGCAGCAAGGAGACGCCGACGCCGATGCTCGACAACGATCCCGGCGGCGAGCAACGTGAGCGCTACGAGTGCGCTCAAGATGAGCAGCGGCAGAGCCCACGGCGGCAGGGGGAGCAGCGAGACGAACAGTAGCGAGAGAACAATCAAGGTGGCGGCAGCAAACAGCTCTTCGGTCAAGGTGAGGCCGAGCGTCGTCACAAAGGGCAGAGTCACCCCGCGCCGGCGCAGCAGCACGTAGAGGGCATAGGGAGCGATCACGGTGCCCATGCGAACCGGCACGATCGAGTTGGCCAGCAGGCCGATGCTGGTGGCGGAAAAGGTCTCGCCGAGACGAGCGTGCACGCCGCCAAGCGCATTGACGATGACTGCAAGCGCGGCGCTGCCGAGCCCGATGGAGGCAAACATTAATGCCATGGCGACGATCAGCCAGTGCCAGTCGGCGTACGCAAACGATTCGCCCATACGGGCCAGGCTCGCGTGGGCGACGACGAGGGCAGTCGCGACAACGATGACCAAGCCAGCGACGAACCAGCGCCGTTTGGGCGACGAGATAAGTCGCCCAGCTCTATCGACAATCGTTCGTGTCACGTGCCCCATGATCATGATGATTCCGTCAATCGTCGCCGCTTAAAAGTGGAGCGGCCTCGGCTGACGACAGAGGTTCGCGTAGCAAGTAGAAGCGAGTACTCAAACGAGCTACACGAGCGCTCAGACGAGCAGCACGCGCGCGGTGTGGCTCCCACCTGAGTCGGACGGTTCGATCTCGGTCTGCGCCCGCGATCTGAGCATCTGGCCGCAGCTTGACCCGACGAGCCTTGGGAGGGTCTCACGCGGACACGGATCGCAGCGGTGCAGGCACCGCGTACGTGGTGAGAGACGACGGCAGCTGTAAGTTCGTGGCATGCGCAAGCTGCCAGATGTCGCGCGCCGCCTGGTCTTCTTAGACGTCAGTCGCGTGCTCTGGCCGCAGTACGTGATCTGGCTCTTGCCGCCGCCGCGCCCGTGGCTTCCTTTTGGCTACCTGGCGTGGCGTCGACGCCGGTCGCAAGCTGGACACGCTGTGACGGCCAAAAAGCGGGTCAAGCTCATTCGGGAACCGGCGCAGCAGAGCAGCGATCACTTTGTCTGTGCCGCTCGAGCGCAGATGGATGCCGTCGAAGAAGTCCTTTGCCGTACAGTCACAGGCGGTGGCCTGGCTGAAGTCGGCGAAATCGAAGCGGTAACGTCTCCGCAGGCGTCTGAGGAAGCGGAGCACGAGGCGTTGCCGTACGGCCCAGCCACGGCGGGCAGTCGCCGCCAAAATGCGCGCGTCAACCGGCGCCGAGACGACGATCGGCGGGCTGACGGCGATTGACTGCATTAGCGCCAGGGTCTTCGCGAAGTAGAACGTCGAACGCGGTGAAAGTCTGGCGGCCGTCTCGGCGTAGAGCGTGAGCGCCTGACGGATGTTGTTGTGCACCCCCCGTGCGTCGTCGCCCGGCCGGGGAAAGAGACGGTCGAAACCATCGCGAATGACCATCCCGTCGGGCGCAAAGACGCGCCCCCGCTGCATCGGGTCGATCTTGAGATGGGCGGCTTCGGCGCGCATCAGCGGCGTGATCAGAGTGGCGGGAAAGTACCTCGCCAAGGTGGCGTCGTAGACGAGGCCGGGATCGAGCGACTTGGGGGCGAACTCGTCGGCGTGGATCACCCAGATGAAGCGAAAGCGGGCCGCCGGGAAGCGCGCGTGCAGCAGACTCACAAGTGCCCAGGCATCTTCGGGCCGGGCACCAGTCACTGCCGCGTTAAAGCCAGTGAGGCCTGTACGCTGTTTGATGTAGGCGGGGTCGAAGCGCAGGGCTCGCGAGCCTCCCAGGATGACGACCTCGGGCGCCGCGCTGAGCCGCTCAATGAGGTCGGTCTTCTGCATGCGATCCGAGGCGATATCGAGTCGCGCCAACAGCCGGGCGGGGAGCGTCGCCGGGCGCTGGCTGAGGATCGCCGAGCGAAAGATGAGCGTCGCCCCGCTGGCGAGCGCGAGCACGGCAAGGCCGGCGCCAACAAGAATGATCAAACGACGCGACATCTCATCCTGCCTTGTTGCCCACGTTGTGCCTCGGCAATTTGACCATCCTTTGGCTTGGGGGTCTATACTAACGCCATTGCGACAAGCCGCTAGGGGTGCCTCGCTGTGAGGCTGAGAGGCGCATAATCGCCAACCCTTGTACCTGACCTGGGTCGTACCAGCGGAGGAAAGCGTGCCACGAGGCTCGTCAGGACCGCTGCCACGCTGGGAGTGGCCTTTTTCTCTGGAGGTGCTGACGTGCCCACACTGCCGACCATCGGCAAGATCTCGCCGGATGTCTTCTCAGCTCTGATCTACCCACAGCTCGGCTCGCCGCGGCCGGAGGTTCTCGTCGGTCCGCAATCAGGCGTCGATGTCGCGATCGTTGACCTCGGTCACGGTCAGGTACTGGCCACCACCTGTGATCCGGTTTTTGTGGTGCCGCAGTACGGCTTCGCCCGGGCGGCCTGGTTTGCCGTCCACATCCTCGCCTCCGATGCGGCCATGTCTGGTCTGGCACCCGCATACATGGCGATCGACTTGAATCTGCCGCTGACGATCGGGGAGGCTGAACTGACTGAGCTGTGGGCCGGCATCCATGACACCTGTGCCGCCCTCGGTATTGCCATCGTCTCCGGTCACACCGCCCGCTACGAGGGCTGTAACTACCCGATGGTCGGCGGCGCGACCGTCTTTGCCGTCGGCGCCGCCGATCGCTACCTGACCCCGGCGATGGCCCAACCCGGCGACATTCTCGTCTGCACCAAGGGGGCGGCCATCGAGGCGACCGCCCTGTTTGTAGCCACTTTTCCCGACGCTTGGCGCGCCAAGATTGGCGAGGAACTCAGCGGTCAGGCGGCGGCGCTCTTTGAGCAGATGAGCGTGGTTGAAGATGCCCGTGTCGCAGTCGCCTACGGCGTGCGTGACGATGGCGTGACCTGCCTGCACGATGCCACCGAGGGCGGCGTCGTCGGCGGCGTGTTCGAGATTGCCCAGGCGGCCGGCGTCGGTGTGCGCTTCGCCGAGCAGGCGGTGCCCATTCGCCCTGAGGTCGCCGCTGTCTGCGCGACGGTGGGCATCGATCCCTTATGCGCCATCTCGGAGGGGACACTCCTGGCAACGGTGCGCCCGCAGCACCGCGACGGTTTGCTAGCCGCCTGGCGTGCGGCGGGCATTGAGGCGAGTGCGATCGGCGAGATCGTGCCTGCCGAGGAGGGCATGGTGCGCCTCACCGACCACGGTGAACGGCCGCTCGTGCATCCGCAGGTCGATCCTTTCTGGGCTGTCTACGGTCACGCCCTGGAGGTTGGTCTGTGAAACCGGCACGGATTCTGACCATCGCCGGCAGCGACTCCGGCGGCGGGGCCGGCATTGAGGCTGACCTGAAGACAATCGAACGCTTGGGTGGCTACGGCATGGCGGCCATCACAGCGGTGACCGCGCAGAACACCCTGGGCGTGTTTGGCATCTGGCCACTGCCGCCGGCGGCAGTGCGGCAGCAGATCGAGGTGGTCGCGACCGATATCGGCCTTGATGCTGCCAAGACCGGCATGCTCGGCTCGGCGGCGATGGTCCACGAGGTCGCAGAAACCCTGCGCCGGTTGGCGCCGTTACCGCTCGTTGTTGATCCGGTGATGGTCGCCAAAGGTGGCGCTCGCCTGCTCGAAGCTGAGGCCGGAGAGATCCTGCGCAGGGAGCTGCTGCCGTTGGCCAGTTTGATCACGCCCAATCTGCCCGAAGCCGAAGTGCTCACCGGGCAGCCGGCGCAAACTCGTCGAGAGCGTGAACTGGCGTCGCGCCGGCTGGTTGAGATGGGGGCCAAAGCAGTGCTCATCAAGGGCGGCCACGGCGAGGGCGAGGTGGTGGAAGACCTGCTCTTTGATGGCGAGCAGTTCTCAGCGTTTTCTGCTGCGCGTTTGCCGACCAAGCATACTCACGGCACCGGCTGTACCCTCTCGGCCGCTATCGCTACCGGGCTCGGCCAGGGGATGACGTGCCAGGAGGCGGTCGAGCGGGCGATTCGCTACGTGCAGACCGCCATCCGTTTTGCCCCCGGATTCGGCCACGGTCATGGCCCCGTTAGCCACGCCGCCGGAGGCGCGCCGTGGACCTGAGCCTGCAGGCTTTGATTGATCACGAACGTGTACCGCAGGCGCAGCTCGCTGGCTGGCTTGAAGCCGCCGCTCGCGGCGGCGTTACCGGTGTGCAGCTGCGCGAGAAAGAGGGCCCGACACGCGAGAGTTATGCCTATGGCCGCTCGCTCGCTCGCTTGGCGCGTGAACTCGGGCTCTGGTTTTCCGTCGATGACCGACTCGACCTCGCTTTGGCTCTGGAGGCGGACGTCGTTCACCTGGGGGCCGATGATTTGCCACCCGACGTCGTCCGCGAGATTGCTCCTACGCTGGGACTCGGCCTCTCGGCGCGCACTCTCGACGAGCTGGCTTGGGCGCAGGCGTTTCATCCGCGCTATGTCGGCTACGGTCCCGTCTGGCCGACGGCCTCGAAGGCCGATGCTGCTGCGCCTGTCGGTCTTGCCGGTCTTGCCGCGGCAGTGCGTCAGTCAGACGGGCCGATCGTCGCCATCGGTGGTATTGCGCCCAGCAATGTCGCTGCCGTCTGGGCGACCGGCGTCGCCGGCCTGGCGGTCATCGCCGCTCTGACTGAAGTTGACGACGTCGAGGCCGCGGCCCGAAGCTTGCTGCGCGGCCGGCCGTGACCGGCCGTGACCTGCCGTGACCGGCCCCGGCCTGTCGCGGCGCAGCACGCTTCTGGCTTTGTGGCCTGAGGTCGGACAAGTGGCATGAGCCAGCCTGAGCCGGCGTCATCGCCGTGGCACGTTGAGCAGCGAGGTCTTGCTCCCGTTCCCGAAGCTGAGCGGCGCGGCAACGCCCGCGACCTCTTCGGCGTCTGGTTTGCCGGCAACCTGGCGATCACGTCGGTGGTCGTCGGGGCCGTCGTCGCGAGCTTCGGTCTCTCGCTGTGGCAGAGCCTGGTGGCGCTGCTCGGTTGCTGTTCGTTTCTCATCGTCGGCTACTTTGGTCTCGCCGGCATGCGCAGCGGCCAGCCGACGATGGTTCTCTCGGCGGCCTCTTTCGGTTCTTGGGGTAACGTCTTTCCTGCCGCTCTCTCGTGGCTCAATCTCGTTGGCTGGGAGACCGTTGTGCTGGTCATCGCGGCCTATGCTCTAGAGGCCGCCTACGAGGCCGCCTTTCACGCTCCCGCCAGCCGCGTCGCCCTGGTCGTGTCTTTGGCCGTGGTCGCTCTGGCGGCCTTTCTCGTTGCTCTTCTCGGCCATGCAGCGATCGTGCGCCTGCAGACTCTTCTGGCCTACCTCTTTGGCGGCTTGACGGTGGTCGTTGTTGTTCTCCTGCTCCCCAAAGTGCACTGGCACGCACTTCTCGCTGCCCACAGCGGGCCCTGGCTGACCGGGGTCGTGCCCGCCTTCTCGATTGTCGTTGCTGCCAGCGGTCTGTCGTGGGTCAACATGGCGGCCGACTACAGCCGCTACCTGCCGATGAAGACCTCTGCTCGCCGGGTTGTCTGGGCAACGACTGCCGGCGCCGCGATCCCGGTCTTTCTGCTCATGACCCTGGGGGTGCTGCTGGCCTCGGCAGCGCCATCTCTGGCCACCGCCGCCAACCCTGTCGGGGCCCTGGAGGCACTCGTGCCAAGCTGGATGAGGGTGCCCTACCTGCTCACGGCCGTGGGCGGCATGGTGAGTGGCGATATCATGGATGTCTACTCGGCCGGACTCAGTCTGCTCGCCGCCCGGGTGCCGTTGCCGCGTTCGCGCACGATCTTCATCGATGCCGGTCTCTCCCTTGCGGCCAGTCTCTCCATCCTTCTGGTTGCGCACAACGTGATCGGCACCTTCGAGGCGTTTCTGGCCCTGATGGCCGGCGTCCTTGCGCCCTGGAGCGCGGTCTTCCTCATCGATAGCTGGCGCTGGCGGGGCTGGGGAAGCGCGCCGGCCCCGGTATCGGCTCCGGTGCCACCGGAGGCTGCGGTGCAGGCGCCAGCGGAGCCTACACGCTTCCGCTGGCGCGCCCTCATTGCCTGGTCTGTGGGCATCGCCATTTCGCTCGCGTTTACCTCGACCGGTGTCTACTCTGGTCCGCTCGCCGAGGGCATCTTCAGAGGTTCCTCGCTCGGCTTTCTCCTCGGCTTTGGCGTTACGTTGGTTCTCTACGGCGGCCTGACGCTCGCGGCCGGGGCGCGAGGCGACACCCGAGGCTAGCGGGGCAGGGTCGTGCTGCGCGCCAGACTGACGAGAGCGGCGGGCAGATCGGTGAAGTGCGCGATGACGACGTCGCCGCTGGAGACGGCGGCGCCGTCGTCGCGTAAGCCGGCGGCGACCATGCCGTCGGGGCCGGCAGTGCCGCTTGAGCCGTCGCCGCTGACGCCGATGAAGTGGACGGCCAGCATGCCTGCCTGGTGGGCGCCGGTGATGTCGGTGCGCACGCTGTCGCCGACGTGCACAGACTCGCTCGGCCGCACACCGATTTCGGCGAGGACGCGCAGAAAGACGCGCCGGTCGGGCTTGCTGCTGCTGCCTTCGTTGGAGAAGTAGACGGAGCTGAAGAACTGCAGCAAGCCCTGCTCAGCGAGAAGCTGGCGCAGAACGCGGCCCGGCGCGTAGCCGGTGTCACAGATGATCCCCAGCCTGTACACAGCGGCCAGTTGGGGCAGCACCGACGACACGCCGGGCACGAGCGTCGGCGGCGGGTCAAGCACCAGCTGTTCGAAGGCGTTAACCACGCGCCTCACCACTACGGCCGGTGGACTGACCGTGAGAGCGGCGAACAGTACCGCGAGCGCCTCAGCGGCGCTCGGCGTTCGCTGCTCGCCTCGCCAGATGCGCTCAAACCAGGCGTAGACGGTCCGCAAGGCAGTGCCGATAGCGGCCTCGCTGCGCGGCGTGCCCAGCGCGGCAAGTTCGTGCTTGAGCAGCAACATGCGCCGCTGCTCCAGCTGCGGGCCATCGCCATCGACGAACAGGGTGTTCCAGAAGTCGAGCGTGACTGCTTTGACCATGCCTGCAATTGTAGCCGAAGTGACGTTCTCCGCCACGAGTCGAGAATCGAGCCACTGCGAAGCATCAAGCTCGATCAGGGCGGCCGCACGTCGCGATGTTGCCCAGCAAACTGCCGTTCTTCATCGGTCAAGTCTGCGTCCCTTTCGGAAGTGACAAGGGACCTCCGGCTGCCGGTCGGACAGCGCTGCAACCTCGTTTAACCGAGGCGAATCGACTCGAGTGAAACTCCGGGGACCCAGATCGTCGTGAATGGAGTGCCGAGTGCCGACTTGCTCCGCTACTCGGCAGGCCCGCGAGCCGTTGAAGCCTTGCGCGGTGACGCGGTTCGACGAGCTGAGTTCGCTCAACGTGGTCTCCCCAACATCAGATAGGCGATGCCGCCAAACGGAGTAAAGAAGATGATGATGTACGTCCAGATTCGTGGAGGAAAGTAGAGGACCACTTCGGCCCGGGCCAAGTTCTTCAGGCAGTAGACGTCGAAGCCGAGGGCGACGACGAAGACAAGAACAGGCAGCAGCAGGGCAGCAGTTGGCGGGTTCATGACTGTTCGCCACTCCGACCGGTTAGCCACTCCGATTCTTGGTTCTGACTTCGTGGTCGCCGACGAAACTTTCCCGGCGACCACGTCGTCTCGAATTTCGTTGTTCTCATAGTTGGTAACGTTAGCATGTCTGTGAACGTCGTGCTAAGGTTTGCGGTATGACCAGTGCGGACCTCCTCTTGCATCCAGTGCGACTTCGCATCGTCCAGGCATTCCTCGGCGAGCGGGCGCTCACCACTACCCAGCTCGCCGCTGAGCTTGACGACGTGCCCGCCGGCAGTCTCTATCGCCACGTCGCTCTGCTCACCAAGGCCGGGGTGTTGCAGGTCGTCGCCGAGCGCCGTGTCCGCGCCGCCGTCGAGCGCACGTACACCTTGCGCCTCTTCGCCGCCCAGATCGGGCCGGACGAGGCCGCGGCCATGACCCCTGTAGAGCACGCCCAAGCCTTCATGGCCTACGTCGCCGGCCTCCTCAATGACGCCGACCGCTACCTCACTTCCGGTACCGTCAACCCCGTGCGCGACGGCGCCGACTACCGGATGGGTGCCCTGTGGCTCACCGACAGCGAGTTCAGCGAATTCCTGCGCGACTTGCGCGCCGTGTTCCAGCCGCGACTCGCCAATGCTCCGGGCGGGGACCGTCGCCGGCGCCTCGTCTACACGGTCTTCCTGCCGGCGTTCGAGAGGCCGGCAGGCGATGATGTGAAGGACGCTCGCGGCC
This sequence comes from Thermoleophilia bacterium, assembly GCA_052139595.1. GTDB lineage: Bacteria > Actinomycetota > Thermoleophilia > UBA2241 > UBA2241 > JBKQWK01. The sequence goes on from JBKQWK010000113.1 coordinate 8,911, forward strand.
GGCGGTCGCGGGCTCGCAAGGAAGGGAGTTCATGATGCCGGCAACGTCGATCGAGTTGAGCCTGGCTGTCCTCGGGATGGCGCAAGTGGGACGGTTTGCCGAGATCCGCGAGCTGTATGCGCCTCAGCTGCGCCCGCTGGTGACGGCCGAGGCGCTCCAGGTCGCTTGGGCGGCTGAACTCGATCGCTGCGGCCCGATCTCTGCAGTAGGGGCGCCGCTGAGTGAGCCCGCCGGCTCGGGCGTGACCGTGGTCAAGGTCCCTGTCACCTGTCAGCACGGTGGACTGACGCTGATCGTCTCGGTGCACGAAGCGGGCGTTCTCACCGGTCTGCAGCTCGCGCCCGTCAGCGCGGCAGAGCCCACCGTGCCGTGGCAGCCACCGGCTTACGCGGACCCCGCGAGCTTCGCTGAACAGGACGTGACGGTGGGCTCTGGCCCGCTCGCAGTGCCCGGCACGCTGAGCCTGCCGCACCAGCCCGGGCCGTGGCCTGCCATCGTCCTGCTCGCCGGTTCGGGACCGCTCGACCGCGACGAGACGATCGGGCGCAACAAGCCGTTCAAGGATCTTGCCTGGGGCCTGGCCAGCCGCGGCGTGGCGGTACTGCGCTTCGACAAAGTGACCTACGCGCACGGGAGCGAGGTGAAAGCAGACCACGATTTCACCGTCGCCGACGAGTACGTGCCTGCCGCACTCGCGGCTGTCCATCTGCTGCGCCAGCAGCCGGCCGTTGCTGCCGAGCGGATCTTTCTGCTCGGCCACAGTCTGGGTGGCACTGTTGCTCCGCGAGCCGCGGCTGGCGAGCCCTCGGTGGCCGGGCTGGTCCTCCTGGCCGGCGGAGCGCAGCCGCTGCATTGGGCCGCCGTGCGCCAGGTCCGCTACCTCGCCTCGCTCGACCCCGAAACGGCTGCCGTCTCCCGGCCGGCGATCGAAGCGATGAGTGCGCAGGCCAGGCTTATCGACAGCCCCGGCTTGTCGGCCTCGACGCCGGCCAGCGAGTTGCTCTTTGGCGTGCCCGCCCCATACTGGCTCGACCTGCGCAACTACAATCCGGTCGTGGTCGCCGCGGCGCTCGACAGGCCGATCCTTATTCTGCAGGGCGGCCGCGACTACCAGGTGACCGTGGACGACGACCTGACGCGCTGGCAGGCCGGTCTCGCTGAACGCACCGATGTGACAATCCGCATCTACCCGCCCGACAATCACCTGTTCTTCTCCGGCAGTGGCCCATCGGCACCGGCCGAATATGAGCCAGCGCAACACATGGACCCGGCGGTGGTTGGCGACATCGCCAGCTGGCTGACGTCGGGGTGACGGAGCGCCTACGCGAGTTCGTCAGTGTCCTTCGACCTCGCGCCGCGGCGTTCGTTGACCGGGGTGTATCATCGGCGGCGATGGAGCAGCGCTGCGGCATCGACGTTGAACGCGTAACGCGCTTGAAGCAGCGCGAGGAGGCGCGCTTTGCGCGCCGGCACCCACGCTGCTTGGCGCTGCGCGAGCGGGCCCGGCAGACCATGCCCCACGGTGTGCCCATGAGCTGGATGGCAAGTTCCTTTGCTCACCCACCGGTCTTTGTTGACGAGGGTCATGGCGCCTGGTTTACCTGTGTTGATGGCCACCGCTTTCTCGACATGAACATCGGCGATAAGAGTACGTTCTGTGGCCTCGATCCTGGTCCAGTCGTGCGGGCCGTTAGCGAGCGCATCGCCCGTGGTGGGCAGTTTGTGCTGCCCAGCGAGGATGCGCTCGTGGTGGCCGAAGAGCTGCGTCGTCGCTGGCGCCTGCCCTACTGGCAGTTCACGCTCTCGGCCACACAGGCGAACACTGAGGCTGTCCGTCTGGCCCGGCATGCGACCGGGCGCGACAAGATCCTCTCCTTCGTCGGCAATTACGCCGGGCACGGCGAGGAGCTGCTCGTTTCTTACTCCGGTGGCTCAACTCGCGCCGCCATGCTGGGGCTGCCCGCCGGCGTGGAGCAGGGCGTGGGACTGGTTCAGTTCAACGATGTGGCGGCCATTGAGCGTGCCCTGGCGACACGCGAGTATGCCTGCGTGCTGGGCGAGCCGGCGCTCACGAACGTCGGCGTTGTCATGCCCGACCGCGGCTATCACGAGACGCTGCGCCGTCTCACGCGCGAGACCGGCACGCTCCTGGTTCTCGACGAGACGCACACGCTGATCTGCGGACCGGCCGGGCTGGTTGGACGCTGGCAGCTTGAGCCCGATATCGTGACTGCCGGCAAAGCGCTCGGCGGCGGCGTGCCACTCGGCGTCTACGGCATGAGCGCCGAGCTCGCCGTGGCCTTTGAGAGGGAGCACAGTGTCGCCGGCGTAGTTGGCGAGCTGGCCACGGGCGGGACGCTATTCGGCAATGCACTGGCGATGGCGGCCAGCCGAGCTGCACTGACGGAGGTCTTGACCGCGGCCGCCTACGAGCGCACGGCTGCCCTCGGAGCGGCTCTCGCCGACGGGTTGCAGGATGTTGTCGTCAGTGCGGATCTGCCTTGGCAGGTGCAGCGTTTGTACGCCCGCACGGGCGTCTCGTTCGGCGGCCGGCTGCCACGCACTGCCGCCGAAGCCGACGCCGACGCCTGGCCTGAGCTGACGGCGGCGCAGCACGTTTTTCTGGCCAATCGCGGTGTTTGGGACGCTCTGCCGACGGCGGGGCCGGCTGTCTCGGTGGCGGCGACGGCAGCCGACGTTGATGTCTACGTGAGCAGATTCGCCGCGTTCGTCGGCGAGCTGACGAAGGACTGAGACAGAAGTTCTGAGGCAGCTAAGACAGGGCGAGCCCAGCCCTGACAGTCCTGATCGTTGTGTCACCTGAATCGCAGAGGAGGGGATCACATGAAGCCACAGCTGATCGTCGACGGCGTGTACCGGCTGGGATTGAGCGGCGTCGCCGCGTACGTTATCGAGACTCCGCAGGGTACGGTGCTCGTCGACACCGGTATGCCAGGGAGCGCCAAACGGATTCTGGCTGGCCTGGCGCTGCTGGGCATGGTGCCCAGCGACGTTGTCGCGATCGTCGTCACGCACTGTCACGTCGATCACACCGGCGGCTTGGCCGAGCTGCGCCTGGCGACGCAGGCGAGCGTCTGGATGAGCACGATCGACGCGCAGCTGGTGCGCGCCGGCGTAGCCGGACGCGCCCTCGAGCCAGGGCCGACACGGGCGAGTCAGCTGATTGCCGCGACGGCCAACTTGCGTCGCGCCCAGCGCGGCCGCGCCGTCGCCGTCGACTACGAAGTCGACGACGGCGACGAGCTGCCGTTCGGTGGTCTGCGCGTCATCGCCACGCCGGGCCACACACGCGGCCATATTTCCTTGCTCCTGCCGCGCTCCGGCGGCGTCCTCTTTGCCGGCGACGCCGCCGCCAATCGCCGCCGACTGGTCATGGGGCCGATCTTCGAAAGCTATGATGATGGGCACCGCAGCCTAGCGAAGCTGGCAGGGCTCGATTTTGAGGTCGCCTGCTTCGCCCACGGCCAGCCGATTCGCGCACACGCCGCGGCCGAGTTTCGGGCGCGCTGGGGAGCATCTGGCGAGAGCGTCGAGCGTTAAGCGGCCGGACGTCGGCCCGGCCGGTCCGCCGACCGCCGAACGTCCGACGCGCGGCGGCCAGCCCTGCGCGGCGGCCGGCCCTGCCTGCCGGCTGGCCGCTGCCGGCCGGGAGGGATGAGAAGGCGGCGCATTGCCTCCATCCCCTGGCGAAGCAGTATGACAACGTGTCGGTG
>JBKQWK010000114.1:0-7392 GCA_052139595.1 Thermoleophilia bacterium
GTGACGCGTTGCCGAAACGTGGACACGCGGCGGCTGGGGACCGTGAAACTTGACGGCATTACTGATGAGATTCTGGAAAAGCTCGACGAGCTGCTGTCTGTCGCTGTTCACGGTTGGCAGTGGATCAGAGGTAACCTCAGCCCCGCTCTCTTCGATGGTGGTCTTCAAATTGATGACGACTTCGGCGAACACTGCAGCGCAGTCGACCGGCGCGAATGGCTGGCCGCGGGTACCGACGCGCGAGTAGGCAAGCAGGTCGTTGATCAGGTTCTGCAGGCGCTTGGCGCCGTCGACTGCGTAGCCGATAAACTCGTCGGCGTCTTCATCGAGGCGACCCTGGTAGCGACGGGCCAGCAGCTGGGTGTAGCTCGCCACCATGCGCAGCGGCTCTTGCAGGTCATGCGAAGCGACGTAGGCAAACTGCTCCAGATCGGCGTTCGAGCGCGCTAGATCGGCGATCCGCTCAGCCAGTTGCCCCTGCGTGCGTTTCAGCTCGCTGACATCGCGGTTGGTAATGCGCCGGCCTAAGAAACTGCCATCCTCACCGTAGACTGGGCGGCAGAGGTGGTCGATCCAGCGCTCCTCACCGTCGGCACGGACGATGCGGAACTGAAGCTCGGTCAGCTCATCGGTCTTCTCGCCGCCGTGGTAGAGATGGCGATGAAGTTCGAAAGCTGGTCGATCGTCGGCCTGCACGATGCGCTCAATGAGCTCAGGATCGGCGCGAAACGCAGCCGGTGAGTAGCCGCTGATGCGCTCGCAGGCCGGGGAGACGTAGACGAAGGTCAAGTCGGGCCCGATCCACATTTCCCAGTTGTAGGTGAGGTCGGCAACGGTGCGGAATCGTTGCTCGCTGGCGCGCAATGCCGCTTCGACACGCTTCTGCTCGGTGACATCGCGCGCCGCAGCAAAGACGCCGCTCACCCGACCAGATTGATCGCGAAATACACTGGCGTTATAGAGCACCTCGGTGATCGCACCAGAGACGTGGCGGAGGGCGAGCGGATAATCGCGCACGAAACCCTCGGCGAAGACCTGCTCGTAGCCATGGCGCGCCGCCTGTGGCTCGGTGAAATAGTCAGAGAAGTCGGTGCCTATGAGCTTCTCGCGGGCAATGCCGGTGGCCTTCTCGGTTGCTGCGTTGACGTCGGTGATCTTGCCGGCAGACGAGATCGTCACCAACGGATCGAGGCTAGCCTCGAGGAGACTGCGGGCATAGGCGGAGGCGGCACGAAACGGTTCCTCGGCGTGTTCGGACGCAAGCGCAGCATCATCGTTGCGGTCAGGGCTTGGGTCGGCCGCGTTTGTCATCACGTGGCCCATGCCCGCTCTGTCGATCGGTCACGGCACAGTATCCAGAGCACCGCTCGGGTCCGATGGCGAAAGGAGCCTGCCTGCCGACCGCGGAGCGAGCACTCCCCAGCTCTCCGCTGGCCGCAGATCACCGGGGAAACTTTACGAGAGTTCGCCGGGCGGGCCAGGTTGTGAGCTTGATCGGCACGGGATGCTGCATGACAGACATTTTAGCGCACGCCTGTAAACACGTCCACGTGCTGGCTGAGCCAGGGTAAACCACGCCGTGGCTACGCTGCACCGCGGAGGCTGCGCCAGCATTGTCGCCTCCGGCGAACACCAACTCACTTGGCGGTCGCACGATGACAGTCCGGCCCCACATCGAACGCTGCACAAGAGAGATGTGGGTTATGCACATCACCAATGAGATTGACATGCTCGATTGTTTGCGCCTACGCTTTACCGGTTACGCTTCCCGCTGGCGCCTGCAGACCTGTGAGCCTGGCGCCATCGCCTTCCTCACGTAGCGAGGGACAGATGAACAATCGCGACGAGCACATCGCAACCATCGTCAATGATCTGCAGACCGTCTACGCCAACCTGCATCGCTTGAATGTGCCGACGTGGCTGCAGCTTGACTTGACCATGGCCCAGCTCAAAGCCCTGGTCGCGATTGAGGGCAGTGCGGCGATCTCGGTCTGCAGGCTCGGCCGCGAGCTGTCGATCAGCGAACCGACAACCAGTCTGCTGGTCGACAAATTGGTGCGCCGCGGCTACGTCGAACGGACGGTCGACCCGGGCGACCGCAGGCGTGTCCTCTTGACCGCCACCAGGCGAGGCCAGGAACTGCTGCGCGAACTTCGCCACGGTCACCATCAGAGTCTGATCAAGTGGCTCAGCGTGCTCAGCGACGACGATCTCGACGTGCTGGCTCGCGGGTTGCAAGCGCTCAGCCAGACATCGAGCGCCAACTCACACCCAGCCTAACCTCTCAATGCGGGACGCCCAGAGGGAGAGCGAAAAGTGACGTCGCCTGAGACCGAGGACCCAAGCACATGACAGGGCGTGCTGTGGCAGGGTCGGCCGACGATCAAGCGCTCTGGCCAAGCCCGTAGCCAGCTTGGCAAGCGATCATGGCTGGCTAGCGCCAACCCGCCGACACGGGAAGTTGCAGCCGTGCCGCAACGAGAGCTCGGCAGGCTGCCGCGGCAAGAAACGCCTTGACAACGTCGAAGGGCAGGAACTGGAGGACGCCGACCCAGATAACAACGTGGAAATTCGTCGTGTGCAGGCGCCAGGCGAGCCAGGCGGCACCGAGCGCGTAGATAGGCACGAGACCGGCCGCAGCGGTGACAAACAGGCCGAGGCCACGTAGGCCAAGGCGCCGGGACAGCCCGCCGATCAGAGCGATGCCGAAGACGAAGCCCCACAAGTAGCCACCGGTGGGACCAAACAGCGTGCCGATACCCAAGGTTCCGCCGTGATGGACAGGCATCAGCTCAGCTGTGGGCGGCGAGCGCGTCTCATCAGAGGGCGTGAGGAAGCTGGAAGTATTATAATGAAGCACATGCGCCTCCGACAACACAACAACGCGGGAAAGCCATGAAGAGATGGTGAAACCATGGTGTCGGCTCATTTCCTGCTCCCCTGTCGTCGCCGCACACTTACGATCGACGACAGGGGAGCATGCGCCCGGGAGGGAGATGAGATGATCGAGAGCATCACGATCATCGGCGGCCGCGGCAAGAGCGGCGATCCGGAGCCGGTAGAACGAATTGACCTTCAGATGGGCAACGTCGCCAGCATCGTCGGACCGACCGGTTCGGGCAAGACGACGTTCATCAACGACATCGAACTGTTCGCGAACGGCGACACTCCGTCGATGAGACGCGTCCTGATCAACGGCGAGCGGCCACCCAGGGAGTATCGCCACGACCCGTCCAAGAATCCCATCGCGCTGATCACCCAGCACACGACCTTCCTCTCCGACCTGCCCGTCGGGGAGTTCCTCCGCGTGCACGCGAGCGTGCGTGCCGCCAAGGACGCCCATCGGGAAGAGCTGATCGACGCCACGATCGCCTTCGCCAACCAGCTTACCGGCGAGGCGATTCCACTCGACGTCCGCATGACCGAACTCTCCGGAGGCCAGACACGATCGCTGCTGATCGCCGACGCCACCATCATCTGCGACACGCCCATCGTGCTGCTCGACGAAGTGGAGAACGCAGGCATTAACCGGTCGCGCGCGCTGGAACTCCTCAGACAGCAGCGCAAGATCTTCATCTTCGTCACCCACGACCCACGCATCACCCTGCTCTCCGACCTCCGCATCGTTATCAGCGAGGGTCGCGTCATGAAGGTTCTCAGCACCAACCGAAAAGAGCGGCAACTCGCCGCCGACGTGAGCCGCATCGACGACATCCTCAGCAACTTACGCGAGAAACTGCGCCTAGGCTATGAGCTCACCGGCGACGAACTGGAAGGGGTGCTGGCATGAGGTTGGCTATCTGCGCTGGACCGACCACGACCGGCAAGACCTCGGTACTGCGGCACACGATCCGCAAGCTCATCGACGCCGGCGAGAGCGTCGCCTTCCTCAAGATCGATGTGCAGTATGCAGAGGAGGACGAGATCCTGGCGCGCGAGTTCGGCATCCCTACACGTAAGGTGTACTCGGGCGAACTGTGCCCCGATCACTGCAGCGTCATGGTGCTCGGCGACGCCCTGAAGTGGGCCAAGGACAATGACTGCAGCACACTGCTCGTTGAGACCGCCGGACTTTGCCTGCGCTGTGCTCCGTACGTCGATGGCGGTCTCGGAATCTGCGTCCTTGAAGCCACGAGCGGCATGAATCTGCCGCTCAAGGTCGGCCCCATGCTCTCGCTGGCCGACGTCTGTATGGTCACCAAAGGCGATCTGGTTTCCCAGGCGGAGCGCGAGGTGTTCCGCGCCCGCATCCAGAACGTTGCGCCCCTGGTGCAGGTCTGGGAAGCTAATGCGCTCTACGGTATCGGGATAGACCCTCTCGTAGAGCGCATCCTCGCCACTGACGAGACCTCCGAAAAGATGATGCTGCGCGGCAGCCCGCCGGTCGGTACTTGCACGATTTGCGTCGGCAAGCGCGAGGTCGGCTGGCAAGCGCACTTCGGCGTTGTCAGGGCACTCGACAACCAGAACTTCTACCGGGGGCAGTAGAGCGTGAATCAGTCAATCTACTTCGACCATGCGGCCACTACGCCGCTTGATCCGCGCGTCCGCGAGACGATGCTGCCATTCCTCGGCGAGAGCTTCGGCAACCCGTCGAGTCTTCATGGAGCTGGGCGAGTGGCCCATGCGGCAGTTGACCAGGCGCGTGCCGAGGTCGCGGATCTGATCGGTGCGCGCCCCACGGAGATCGTCTTTACTGCCAGCGGCTCGGAGGCCGACAACCTGGCCCTGCGTGGCGTGATGGAGCGTCAGGGCGGGCACGTGGTTGTGAGCGCCTTCGAGCACCCGGCCGTCATTGAGACCTGCAAGTACCTCACCACCCGCGGCGTAAAGATCACTCAGCTACCGATCGACGCCGATGGGATCGTACAGCCGGAGAGCCTCGTGCAGACGCTGCGGCCGGACACGCGCCTGGTGTCGGTGATGACCGCCAACAATGTGGTCGGTACTATCCAGCCAGTGACGGAGTTAGCCAGGATCGCCAAGGAGCACGGGGCGCTGTTTCATACCGACGCCGTCCAGGCGGCCGGCAAGCTGCCACTCGACGTGTCGCGCCTGAACGTAGACCTCCTTTCGCTGTCGGCACACAAATTCCACGGACCACAGGGCGTGGGTGCCCTCTACGTGCGCGCCGGCGTGCAGCTGACGCCGATCGTATTCGGCGGTGGCCAGGAGCGTGGCCTGCGCTCCGCCACGGAGAACGTCCCCGGTATCGTCGGCTTCGGCCGCGCAGCGCACATCGCGGGAGCGGAGATGGCAGCAGAGGCGGTGCGGTTAGTCGCTCTGCGCGACCGCCTCATGGAGGCCGTCACCGAGACGATCCCGAACGTGTACTTCATCGGCCACCCGTACATGCGCCTCCCCGGCCACCTGTGCCTTGGTTTCGCCGGCCAAGAGGGCGACGCCGTCAGACTCCTGCTGGAGCTGGACGCCCGTGGCATCGCCGTCTCGTCTGGCAGCGCCTGCAGCTCAAATCACGTGGGTGAGCCATCGTACGTGCTTGCTTCGATGGGTCTGGACCAGATCCGGGCACGCGGATCGCTTCGCATCACGCTGGGCAGGTTCACGACGGTAGACGAAGTGGACGAGTTTCTGCACGCGCTGCCCGATGCAGTGGCGTCCTTGAGAACCATTGCCAGTCACGCCGGCTTCGCCGTGCGCACCTGAAAGGAGTCGCATGTCCAACGTCGCTGACATAGAGCTACCGGGCCTCGATTGCGGCCTCTGTGGCTACCCATCGTGCGAGATCATGGCGGCACAGCTCGAGGCCAAGCCCGAATTGATCAAGCGCTGCATACCGCTGTCTGCCGACAGCCTCGGGGTAAGTGCCTCCCCGTCGGCTGCACCGTTCGCGAGGGCAGGTGCCCTATGCTCTGCGTCAGGCGCTGGCACCTGTCAGGACTCGCTGGGCGGCAGCTGTGCCTCGTGCGGCGCAGCGACGGTCACCGGCACGGCCGGTAGCCTCCCGATGGCCGACGCCTCGGCTGAATGGACCGATGTGTTAGGACGCGAGTTCGATTTCGTGCTCGACCACTTTCCCGAAGAGGTCGGGCCACGCGAGCAGGTGATCCCTCACAACCCGATGATTACACGAGAGCTTGACCTGCAACCGGGAGACGTGCTCATCGGCCGACCGCTCGGCATCTCTTGCGGCTGTCCTGTAACCCACTGCGGCATCGTGCAGAGCGTCGACAAGAAAACCGGCACGGTGGTGTGGTGCGTCACCGGTCCGCTGCATCCCCGCCAGCACGGCTTCAAGGACGTCGGCTACTACTCAGCGCAGGCGTACGAGGGCCTCATAACGAAGGCGCGACTCGAGGTGGAGATCGGCCGGCGGTACTGGTTTCAGCCACGCATGTGCATGATGCAGTGGCGCCACAGCGGGTTGGTGAACTTCATCAACCGAGGTCCGGACGGCCTGCAGGTGCGCGTAGAAGGCCTGTGGATAGGCTGAGGGGGCGGAGCGGGTCGGAGCCGAGAACGCTGGCGACGACCGTTGAGGAGCGCACCGGACAACGTGACATGTTTCGTCGGCAAAAAGAACATATAAGCTGGTAGAAATAGACGACTGCCGACGGGGTGCCGACCTCACGGCCAGCACATTTACGGCATCGATCGCCGCCTGGTACGCCAGGTCGACCTGCGACTCAGACTAGCCGCGACCGCTGGTCAGAAGGCGATGATCAGATCGACGAGCAGGTCGACACCGATGCGCCAAACCTCTTCCTGCTTGCTGAGCTGGTCGAGCTGGCGGCGCGGCGCAACCAGCACCTTGCCGGTCCAGTTGCTAATCTCGGTGACGAGAATGCCGGTGGGCTCGCCGTCGGCGAGGAAGATGCGGACGGTCTTTCCGGACAGTGTCAGTTCCAGCCGATCTTGAGGGCCTTCGCGACCATAGCTTGGAGCTGTCTCTCGTCTATGCGGTCCGCATCCGGCTCGGCGTGATGGGGAGCAGCGGCGAAGTCGTTCACCTTCTGCAAATCGTCCAGTTCCTGCTTCAGAATGACAAGAGGGTTGTCTTCGGGGCATTCTCGAATGCGGCGGATCATCTCCCCCAGATTGCGGCACTTGGCAAGCTCCAGAGGGAATCGATGCCGGAGATTCGCTTCGAGATAGGGGCGAATGCTCTCGGCGATCGATGGCAACTGCTCGATTGGCGCGCCCGTGGCTGCGTAGGCCGTCAAGACCGAGTAGTGAGTGACGTATGGGTCCCTGCAGACCTCTTCGATATCGCAGTCTTGGAGGACACAGCCGTTGCCAGCGGCACGGATTTGGAGCGTTTGATCGAATCCGCGTTCGCCAAGCATGTGTATCAGCTCCGGGTCGTGAGATAGAACAATGACTTGACCCAGTGACGGCACAAGTTCCGCGATCACTTGAGCGGCAGTCTCC
>JBKQWK010000115.1:0-3357 GCA_052139595.1 Thermoleophilia bacterium
CCGCGCAGACGGCCTGCTCGCCAGAAGCAGAGGGTAGCAGCATGGTTTTTCGCCGCAAAAGTCTGCGTCACGAATGAGCGTTCACGGGGCCGCAAGCGGGCCGAGTGGACCGCGCGAACCGAGCCGCCACAACGCGGCCAGCCGCGACTCGCTTCACCACGACGCCATGAGCCACAACTTGGCCAGCCACATCGCGGCCAGCCACGACGCGGCCATGACGGACGTGGCCGATCTGCGCGCTTCTGCGGCGCTTCACGCGCGGGCGCTGGCCTGCATGCCCGGGGGCAATACTCGGTCAACTCTCTTCATCAGCCCCAGCTCGCCGTACGTCGCTCGCGGCCACGGTTACGAGGTTGAGGACGTCGATGGTCACCGGTTGATTGACCTGCTTGGCAACTACACGGCCCTGGTGCATGGCAATGCTCACCCGGCCATTGTTGCCGCGGCCGTCGCGGCGATCGAGAGCGGGAACAGCTTTGGGCTGCCCAGCGCAGCTGACGTGGGTCTGGCCGAACGTCTCCATGAACGTCAGCCGGCGTTGGTGACGCTCCGCTTTACCAACTCGGGTAGCGAGGCCGTGATGATGGCCATTCGGGCGGCGCGCGCCTGGACAGGCCGCGATCGATTTCTGCGCTTCGCCGGCTGCTATCACGGTATCTACGATGCAGTCGCGAGCGACGGCGCGCCGGGAAGACCGGCAGCGCTGGAGGCTGAGGTTCTCTCTGCTCCGGTCAATGACGCGGCCGGCTTTCTAGCTGCCCTCGAGGCCCACGGCGATGAGCTGGCCTGCGTGCTCATGGATCTGATGCCAAACCGGGCCGGGCTGGTGCCCGCCACGGCCGAGTTTGTTCAGCTCGTGAGGCAGGAGACCGAGCGGCGTGGCATCGTGTGGATCGTCGACGAAGTCATCACCTTTCGTCTCTCCCTGGGAGGCATGCAGGACTGGTATGACGCCACGCCGGACCTTACGGTATTTGGTAAGGTCATCGGTGGCGGTTTTCCCGTGGGGGCGTTTGGCGGTCGTGAGGACATCATGCAGGTGTTCGACCCGCGGCAGCCGAACGCGATTGACCATGGCGGCACCTTCAGCGCCAACCCGGTCACCATGAGCGCCGGCCTTGCCGCTCTCGATCTGCTTAGTCAGGATGAGATCGAGAGGATCAACAGCCTTGGTGACCGATTGCGAACACAGCTGCAGGGGCTGGGCTACGAGGTCAGCGGGCGGGGCTCATTGCTGCGGATTGTCGGCGATGTCGATATGTCCAGGCTGTGGTGGCGGCTCTATCGGTCTGGTCTGCTCATTGCCCACAACGGCCTCATGAGCATTTCGACAGTCATGGACGATGAGGTGATTGACCTGGTCGTCAGGAGATTCGCGGGAGCCCGGTAGTGGATCCCGTCATCATCACCGTCGCCACCACCGGCTCCAGCACCACCCGCGCGCACACGCCCTACGTGCCCGTCACTCCGGCCGAGATTGCCGACGAGATTTATCTGGCGTGGCAGGCCGGGGCCGCTATCGCCCACGTGCACGTTCGCGACTCAGCGGGGCGAGCCTGTATGGATCTGGCGCGCTTTCGCCAGGTGGTCGATCTCGTGCGCGAACGCTGCGACATCATCCTCAACCTCTCGTCATCGGGCCTCTCGGGGGCGACGGACGACGAACGCATTTGCCCCCTGGCCGAGCTTCACCCGGAGATGGCCTCGTTTGACGCCGGCTCTACTAATCTCGGTGGCCGGGTCTTCGTCAATCACCCGGCCTTTCTTGAGCGGCTAGCCGGCGCCATGATGGCGGCGCAGGTCAAGCCCGAGATCGAGGTTTTCGAGCCAGGTTTCATCAATAACGCGCTCGTTCTGGTTAACAAAAACCTTCTGCGGCCACCTCTGCACTTTCAGTTCGTCCTTGGCGCGCCCGGGGCCGCGCCCGCGACAGCCAAGAATCTGCTGCACATGGTCGAATCTTTGCCGGCGGGCGCGACGTGGTCGGTTCTCGGCGTGGGCAAGGCGCAGCTGCCGATGGCGGCCATAGCCATGGTGCTGGGCGGGCACGTGCGCGTGGGCATGGAGGATAATGTGTACCTGCGCCGCGGCGTGCTCGCCACGTCGAACGCCGAGTTCGTCAACCAGGTGGTCGAGCTTGCCGGCATGCTGCAGCGTCCGGTGGCTACCGTGAGTGAGGCGCGGCGACTTCTCGGCCTGCCTCCCCGGCCGGCCGGTCCGGCCTCTGGGCCGTTTCCTAGCTGAGTGAGTGCGTGGGAGTACTGTGCTCGGGAGGCTGACAAGCGGGCACATGACGTTGCCGGACGCAGCGACAGTGGTGGTTGTCGGCGGTGGTCCCGCCGGGTCGTTCTTTGCCATCCGAGCGCTGAGAAAGGCACGTGAGCTTGGCCGGACGCTGGATCTCACCATCCTCGAGCGCAAGACCGAGATCTGCTTCTATCAGCCGGTGGCGTTCTGTTCGTGGGAGGGCTGCAACTACTGCGCCGGCGGCATTTCTCCGCGGCTGGCAGACGTTCTCAAAGAGAACGGGATCAGCCTGCCCGAGGAGGTCGTCGAAGAACGGGCGACCGAGATCACTGTCCACGGAGATTGGAAGAACATTGAGCTGCCGGTGCCTGAGGGCAGGGACATGTTTGCCGTCTTTCGCGGCTCAAGACCCAAGCAGCGGCCGGGCCGATATACGAATTTCGACTCGTTCCTGCTTCATCAGGCACAGCAAGAAGGCGCGCGGGTTCTGACCGCAGACGTCGACGGCATTCGCCGGTCGTCTGCCGAGAAGCCCGTGGTCAGCTATCGACTCGTGACCGAAGAAACGAGTCGGGAGATTGAAGCGGATTTTGTCGCCGTAGCTGCGGGCGTGAACCGCACCCCGGGCATGGATCTGGCAGCGGATCCGGTCTTCGCGGCTCTCGCCAAGGTGATGCCGGGGCTGCGTCCGCCCAAGGTTCGCAAGGCCGTCATCTGCGAGATGCGGGTGCAGAAAGATCTTCTGCGCACCATGGTGGGCGACGTGCACTTCGCCCAATACGGTTCGAAAGAACTCTCGATCGAGATGTCGTCGCTCATCCCCAAAGGCGACTGGATCACCGTGGTCCTGCTTGGCAAGAGCATCGACCGCGCCGAGCCTGCGCAGTACCTGCAGATCGTCGAGCGGTTCATGGCGCTGCCCACCATCAGGCGCTTGCTGCCGCGTACGGCTGAACTGCGGGCGGCGTGCGTTTGTCACCCTAATATGGTTGTCGGTGCTGCCCGTAACCCGTTTGCCAACCGGATCGCGCTCGTCGGCGACATGGCTGTCTCCCGCCTCTACAAAGACGGCCTCTTCGCCGCTTATGTGATGGCCTCAGCCCTGGCCGA
>JBKQWK010000116.1:0-3086 GCA_052139595.1 Thermoleophilia bacterium
GTGGTGTGCTGCGGTTGGGGCTGGTCGGTGGGTCGGGGATGCTGGGCATCGCCGTCCTGCTGGCGCGCACGATAGCGGCGCCAACCGAAGTCCCGGTTGGTGTCGTGACCACCTTTGTTGGGGCGCCACTCTTCGTCTACCTGCTGCGGAGAGCGAGAACCTGAGTTGTACACTGCGGATGCGGTCAGCCGGCGTTGTCAGCGGACGCGATCAGCAGGCACGCTTTTTGGCGCGGATTCGTCGCCGGCTGCTGTGCCGTCTGGCGACCGCTGGCCCCAGTGACCTGGCGAGCGTGCTCCTTGACTGCGAGGCCGGCGAAAGATCGATGACCAGAACAGTTCTTCTCATGACCTATGAATTTCCTCCTGCTGGCGGCAGCGGTGTGCAGCGCATCGCCAAGTTTGCTCGCTATCTGCCCGGCTTTGGCTGGACGCCGGTGGTTCTGACCAGTGCGCCGGCCAAAGGACGGCCGACGGACGGGTCGCTGCTGGCTGACGTGCGCGGCGTCGTTGCTCTTCGTCTGCCGCCGTGGCGGGTGTCGTCTGCCGCCATGGCAGCGCTGGCGCCGCTGAAATACGTCTACCGCCGGCGCCGGGGCGTTGCCGGCCGGACTGACACTGACGTTGCCGGCCGGTCACCCGGTGTTGACTCACCCGGTCGCCAGCCCGGCGCGGACCAACTCGGCCGCCAACCCGGCAACGGCAGCTCAGCGCCGGCGGTGTCTGTACGCCTCGCGCGTAGCGTCTCGATGGACGACGCCACCTGGTGGGCGGTGCTGTCAGCCGGCGCCGGCGTTGCTTTCGCTCGCCGGCATGCAGTACAGGCTGTCGTGGCCACCGGCCCGCCGTTTTCGGTTGCCTGTGCCGGTCGTCGTCTCGCCCGGCGCCTGGGCGTGCCGTTCGTCGTTGATATGCGTGACGGATGGCGTGACAACCCAGCCGCGTGGTACCCGAACGACCGCGCCCGCCGGCATGCCATTGTTGCCGAGAGGGCCGTTGTTGCCGCTGCCGACGTCGTGCTCGCCACCACCGGTGTCATTGCCGACGAAGCGCGGGCACTGGGCGGGCATGATGTTCGCGTGCTGCCCAACGGCTACGACGCCACCGACATTGTGCCTTGGCAGCCGTCAGCTGATGGTCCTCTGCGGCTGGTCTTCATGGGCCGGATGTATCGCAATCACTCCGAGCCATGGCAGCTGCTCGATGCGCTCGTCCGCCTGCGGACGGAGCGCCCCGAACTGACGGTCACGCTGGACATCATCGGCGATGCGTGGAGTCCGGTGAGGCACGAGGTGACCACCCGTGGCCTCAGCGACTGCGTTACGTTTGCCGGTTACCTGCCTCATCGCCAGGCTGCCGAGCGACTGTCGCGAGCCGACGTTGCCGTGGCTATCGTCGTCGACCGGCCGGGCGCGCGGGCGACCGCTTTGGCTAAGATCTTCGAATACATGGGCACCGGGATTCCCACCCTGGCTCTGGTGCCCCCCGACGGTGAGTCGGCCCGGCTCATTCGCGCTGCCGCTGCCGGCTGGATCGTGGCGCCGCACGACGTCGACGCGATCAGGGCGCAACTCGTCGAGCTGGCCGAGGCCAAGCAGCGCGGCTCGTTGGGTGTCTCTATCGACGCCGCCGTGGTGGCTCGCTATGATCGCCGGGCACTGACCGGCGAGCTGGCCGCTGTGCTCGACGAGGTGTGCGGTCATCGTCGCGGGCGGCCACGATGACGCTCCTGTCGGTGGATGAGGTCGCTTTCGCCTACGGCGAGCGACCAGTGCTCAAACGCATCTCGTTTTCGGTTGAAGCCGGTGATTTCATCGGCGTTGTCGGTCCCAACGGCAGCGGCAAGAGCACATTGCTGGATCTGATCGACGGCATTTCCCGCCCCACTGCCGGGGAAGTCCTGATCGACGGTCGGCCGACCCACACGTACGGTCGTCGTGATATGGCTCAGCGTGTGGCCCTCGTTCCACAGCAGTTCTCCCTCGGCTTCGACTTGACGGTGCGCGAGGTTGTCGAGATGGGCTCCTACTGTCGCGCCAAGGCGTCGGACACCTGTGGCGATGCCCAGCTCACCCTTGCCAGCCTGGGGATCGGCGACTTCATTGACCGCCGTTTCACCGAGCTTTCCGGCGGCGAGCAGCAGCTTGTTGTGCTCGCCCAGGCACTCATGCAGCAGGCCGGCCTTCTGCTGCTCGACGAGCCGGCGTCGAGTCTTGACATCGCTCATCAGTTGCGACTGTTCGACCTGCTCAAACAGCTCAACCAGGACGGCCTGACTGTGGTCTGCGTGCTGCACGATCTCAACATGGCGATTCACTACTTCGATCGCCTGCTGGTGCTCTTTGACGGTGAGGTCGCGGCGTTTGGAGCAGCTGAGGAGGTGCTGACGCCAGACCTGCTGGAGGCTGTGTATGGCGTGCGGGCATACATCCATCACCACGCCGGCCGCACGTATCTGACCTTTTCACCGCGGCCGCGGCGCGAGCGCCGCGGCCGCGTCCACGTCATCTGCGGCGGCGGGAGCGGGTCGGCCCTGCTGCGCGACCTCGTTGACGCTGGCTACGATGTCAGTGCCGGCGTGCTCAACGCGCTCGACGGCGACGAAGCGACCGGCCGCGAGCTGGGTCTGTCGATGGTCGTAGCGGCGCCGTTTGCGCCAATCGACGATGAGGAGCATGCCGCCAACCTCCAACTCGTGCGCGCCGCCGATCTGGTCATTCTGACGGCAGTGCCGATCGGCAATGGGAACGCGCGCAACGTTGCGGCCGTCTACGACGCCCTCGCGGCAGGTCAGCAGGTCTGGGTGGCTGAGGGCATCATGCAGAGTGACTTCGTCGGCGTGACTGCCGATCTGAGCACGTCCGGCGCGCGGTTCTTCGCTGATGAAGAGGCGATGCTGACGGCCCTGCGCGAGCTGCACGGCCTGCTCGAGAATGCGCCGGCCGAGAGGTAGTCGTCGTCACGGCGCGAGCGCAACGCGGCTTGTAGTCCGCTGGCCGGCACGAAAAGCGGTGCCGCGGCTGTCACCGTAGCGGCAGCTACGGCCGCGGTGACGCGACAGAGGGGGCGGGGTGCCATCGGCACCCC
>JBKQWK010000117.1:0-9815 GCA_052139595.1 Thermoleophilia bacterium
GGCGCCAGCGCCGGCACAAGTGCGGGCGGGCGCGTACCGGCGGCGTCGCCGCCGGGTAGTCGCCAACCGGCCGGGTCGCGGTAGAAGCCAACCCGCGTCAGATAGCCGACCAGCAGGTCGCCCAAGCGCTCATCGCTCAGATTGCGGATGAAACGACCATTCATCCAGGTGAGCTTCTCGGGATCGAAGATGCTGGCGCTGGTACCCAGCTTTTCGACGTCAAACTCGCGCACAATGTCGGCCAGCGACCACGACACCATCGACTCGTCGAACTCGCTGCCGAGAAAGCAGAGGTAGTTGCGCACCACATCGACGATGTACCCCTGCGCCGTGAGTTCTTCGAGCTGGGTCGAACCGTGGCGCTTGCTCAGTTTCTTACGATCGGTGCCAAAGAGCAGCGGCATGTGCAGAAAGTGCGGCACCGGCGCGCCCAGGGCGTGGTAGATGACGATCTGCTTAGGCGTGTTGCTGAGGTGATCGTCACCGCGAATGACGTGGGTGATCTCCATCGTCACGTCGTCGACAACGACGGCGAGGTTGTAGGTAACGCTGCCGTCTGAACGTTGCACGATGAAGTCGCCGATGGTGGCATTGTCGAACTCCACCGGGTCACGCAGCATGTCGGCGAAGACGGTCTTACCGGGCGGCACTTTGAAGCGCAGTGTGTACGGCTCGCCGGCCGCTTGGCGGCGGGCGACTTCGTCGGCCGCCAAGTCGCGGCAGCGACCGCCGTACACCCAGGCTCGCTTTTCGGCCTGGGCCGCCCGACGCTCGCTTTCCAGTTCAGCCGGTGTGCAGAAGCAGGGGTACAGGTGACCGCCAGCGAGCAGACGCTCGATGTAGTCGTGGTAGATACCGCTGCGCTCGGTCTGACGATACGGGCCGTGCGGGCCCGGCGCGCCCGGCCCTTCGTCCCAGTCAAGACCCATCTCGCGCAGGGCACTGATGATCTGCGCGATCGCCTCGTCGGTGCTGCGCGACGGGTCGGTGTCTTCGATGCGCAGCAGGAAGGCGCCGCCCTTCTGACGAGCGAAGATATAGTTGTACAGGCCCGTGCGAGCGCTGCCGAGATGCAGGTACCCGGTCGGAGACGGAGCAAAGCGAACGCGAACATCAGTCATGACGCGTTATCTTACCCCATGTTCGTCCGCGACTTGCC
Organism: Thermoleophilia bacterium; assembly: GCA_052139595.1. Lineage (GTDB taxonomy): Bacteria > Actinomycetota > Thermoleophilia > UBA2241 > UBA2241 > JBKQWK01. Next base: position 1,160 of record JBKQWK010000117.1, read on the forward strand.
GCTGCAGGCAGCGACCTTGGCGCCACCTTTCTGATTGGCGATGCACGTCTTTCTCTACTACGGTACGATACCTGCTCAATTATACGGGCGAGGGTAGTGAGGCAAATGAGTCTGCGTATCATCGTGCTGGTCAAGCAGGTGCCCGACACGCACAACGTGACCGGCGAGGCCATGAAGGAGGACGGCACGGTCAACCGCGCCGCCCTGCCGGCCGTCTTCAACCCCGAGGACTTGAACGCACTGGAAGAAGCGCTGCGCCTGAAGGAACACCACGTCGGCCGCGTCAGCGTGCTGACAATGGGCCCCCCGGCGGCCGTGCAGGTGCTGCGCGAGTCGCTCTACCGCGGCGCCGACGAAGTCGTTCTGCTCAGTGACGCCGCCTTCGCCGGCGCCGACACCCTGGCGACAAGCTACGCCCTCAGCCTCGCCATCGCCAAGATGGGCGAGTTCGATCTGGTCCTCTGTGGTCGTCAGGCGATCGACGGTGACACAGCTCAGGTCGGTCCACAGACGGCCGAGAAACTCGGTGTACCGCAGATCACCGGCGTCACGTCGATTGACGAACTCGACGACCTCGCCGATGCGCTCACGGCGACCCGCTCCATCGAGGGCGGCTTCGAGACCCTGCGCGTACAGCTGCCGGCCCTGCTCACGATCGCCGACGAAGCCAACGAACCGCGACCGGCGAGCGTCAAGCTGGTCATGACCTACAAAAGCATCGCCGCCGAAAGCTTTCTCGACTACGACGATGCCTACCTTGACCCGCAGAGCGACGAGGCGCAGGTCTGCATGCTCGACCGTCACGGCAACCCGGTGTGTCGGGCGAAAGTCGTGCACTGGGGCATGGATGCGCTCGGCGCCGACCGCGAGCTGCTCGGCCTGCGCGGCTCGCCGACGCGGGTGAAGAAGATCGACAGCGTCGTCCTGGCGGCCGCCGAAACCCGGCTCGTCGAGCCGACGGACGAAGGTGTCGCCGGGCTCGTACACGAGCTGATCGGGGAGCACATCCTTGGCTAGCGAGGACGAAGTGAAGGGGCCCGGCAAGGCGGACGGCGCGCAGGGCTCCGGCAAAGCCGGCGCCGGCCGCGCGCCGCGCCACGAAGTCTGGGTGGTCGCTGAACTCAACGCCGGCCGCATCGCCGACGTCAGCCTTGAGCTGCTCGGTCGCGCCCGCGAGCTGGCCGACGAACTCGGCGCTGATGTCGGCGCCGTCCTCATCGGCCGCGGCGCCGCCGACGTCGCGCCGGCCGCCTTCGGCCGCGGCGCCGACACTGCCTACGTAATCGCGCACGAGTGTCTTGACGCCTACCTCGCCTCGCCGTACGCCCACATCGTCGCCGAGCTGGCGCGCCGCCACGAACCGCAGATCGTGCTCTTCGGCGCCACCAGCAGCGGCCGCGACCTGGCGCCACGCGTCGCCAGCACCCTGCGCTGCGGTCTGACCGCCGACTGCACCGACCTGCGCATTGGCGAGCACAGCACAAAGACCGAGAGCTTTAACAACATCCTGCTGCAGATTCGCCCGGCTTTTGGCGGCAACATCATCGCCACCATCGTCACACCTGAGCATCGGCCACAGATGGCAACGGTACGCGAAGGCGTCATGCGCCTGCCGGACCCTGAGCCCTCGCGCTCAGGGCGCACCATCGCCGTGCCGGTCGAGCGCCATGCCAGCACCCTGCACAGCGGCAACGGCAAACCGGCCGTTGCCGGCGGCGCCATCATCCTCGACGACGAGGACTTTCTCGTCGAGCTGCTGCACCGCGAACAGCAACCGAAGAAGGTCGACCTGAAGGGAGCGCGGGTGATCGTCGCCGGCGGCGCCGGCGCCGGCACGCGCGCCGCCTGGGATCTCATCCACGAACTCGCTGCGTCGCTGGGCGGCGTGGTTGGCGCCAGCCGCGCCGCCGTCGACGGCGGCTGGGTCAGTCGCGAACATCAAGTCGGCCAGACGGGCACCACAGTGCGGCCCAAGCTCTACATTGCCGCCGGCATATCGGGCAGCATCCAGCACCGCGCCGGCATGGACGAGAGCGCTCGCATTTTGGCCATCAACACCGACCCGCTGGCGCCGATCTTCGCCGTCGCCCACTACGGCATCATCGGCGACCTGAACGAGGTCATCCCCAAGCTGATTACGGCCTACCGGAGCAAGGCATGAGCAACTTCTACAGCGATAACGCGGACCTTGCCGCCCAGCTCGAGCGTCTCAACCTGGCGCACGTGGTCGAGCTGCGTGAAGACGGTTTCGCGCAGGCGCACGACTTCGCCTACGCGCCGGTCGACCTGGCCGACGCGCTCGACTCGTACCGACGCGCCCTCGAGATCGTCGGCGAGATCAGCGCCGAGTTCGTCGCCCCGCGGGCCGAGGACGTCGATCGTGACGGCAGCCAGCTGATCGACGGCGAGGTCATCTACGCCGCCGGCATCAGCGCCGCGCTCGAACGCTTGCGCCAGGCCGACCTCATGGGCATCACGCTGCCACGCCGCTACGGCGGCCTCAACTTCCCGGTCACCGTCAGCACAATGGTCATGGAGATCGTCTCGCGTGCCGATGCGGCGCTGATGAACGTCTTCGGCCTGCAGGACATCGCCGAGACCGTCAACAAGTTCGCCGACGACGACCTCAAGCAGGAGCTTCTGCCGCGCTTCGCCAGTGGCGAGGTCACCGGCAGCATGGCCCTCACCGAGCCCGAGGCCGGCAGCGACTTGCAGAACGTGCAGCTCAAGGCAGCGCTGGGCGACGACGGCACCTGGCGTCTCACCGGCGTGAAACGCTTCATCACCAACGGCTGCGGTCAAGTGAGCCTGGTCCTGGCGCGCAGCGAAGAAGGGACCAGCGATGCTCGTGGCCTGAGCATGTTCGTCTATGAGCGCGACCAGCACATGCGCATCCGCCGCCTTGAAGACAAACTCGGTATTCACGGCTCACCAACCTGCGAACTTGAGTTCAACGCGGCGCCGGCGCGGCTCGTCGGCGAGCGCCGGCGCGGCCTCACCACCTACGTCATGAGCCTCATGAACGGCGCCCGTCTGGCGATCGCCGCCCAGGCTCAGGGCATCGCCGAGGCCGCCTACCGGGCCGCCTCCAAGTATGCCGGCGAACGGGTGCAGTTCGGCGGCCCGATCAAGAACCTGACGGCAGTCGCAAGCATGCTGGCCGACATGAAGGTAAGTATCGAGGCCAGCCGCGCCCTGCTCTACGAGACGGCGCTCATCGTCGATATGAAAGAAGAGCTTGAGCGCCTGGCCCAGCGCCAACCGGAGCGCACCGGCGAGCTGCGCGGCGAACTCAAGAAGTACACTCGCCTCGCCGCGCTCTACACGCCACTGTGCAAAGCCTGTGCCACCGAGATGGCCAACACGGTTACCTACGACAGCCTGCAGGTGCACGGCGGCTCCGGCTACATGCGCGACTTCGCCGTCGAACGCCACGCCCGCGACGCACGCATCACGAACATCTACGAAGGCACCACGCAGCTGCAGGTAGTCGCCGCGATCGGCGGCGTGCTCGGTGGCACCCTGAGTGACCGACTGGACGACTACGACGCCGCCGACCTCAGCGCGACCCCCGACCTGCACGAGCGGCTGCGTACCGCGCGGGCGCAGCTCGCCGCGGCGATCGCCCACGTGCGCGCTATCAACGAAGAGCGGTTTCGCGATTACCACGCGCCGCGACTCGTCACCATGGCCACCGACATCGTCTGCGCCTACCTGATGCTTCGCGACGCTCAGACCGAGGCCCGCAAACTCCTGGCGGCGCGGCACTTTATCGCCGCCATGACAGCCCGCGTCGCGGCGTCGTCCTCTTCAGTGCTGAACAGTGACCCCAGCGCCCTCGACAGCTTGGCGGCTCTAAGCAGCGACTAGGCTATTCTGAGTCGCCAGTCAGACGCCGCGATCCTCGACCACGGCGATCAGCCGCCGTACACCTCGACGCGATTCTTGCCCTTGCGCTTGGCTACGTAGAGCGCCACATCGGCGTGGGCCACCAGTTCGCTCGCCGAGTCAGCCAGAAACGGATAGCTGGCGACGCCGATACTGGCGGTGAGGCTGCCTGACCCATCAGACCCGTTGACGGCAAAGTTCGTCGCGGCGATTGCCCCACTGATGCGCTCGGCGACGTCGTCGGCACCCGGTGAGTCGGCCGAACCTTCGGCGCCGAAGTCGACGTCGGCGCCGACAGGAGCACCGCCGACACCGAAGTCGCCAAGACGAAGTTGTTCCAGTGCTCGATAGAGACGCCCGCCCACGATCTCCGCCTTGCTGGTTGTGGTATTGGGCAGCAGGACGACGAATTCTTCGCCGCCGTACCTGCCGGCAAGATCGATGTTGCGGCGTACCTGGGCGCGCAGAATGCGGCCGACCTCACGCAGGGCCTCGTCGCCCGCGACATGGCCGTAGTGATCATTGAAACGCTTGAAGTCGTCGAGGTCGAGCATGAGCAGGCTCAGTGGTGAGCCATACCGTTGAGCACGAGCAACCTCCTGATCGAGCCGATCATAGAAGTAGCGATGGTTGTACAGACCAGTTAGTCCATCGGTGATCGCTTGCGCCTCAATTCTGCTCACCAGTCTCGCATTGACGATCGCCACCGCGGCCTGCTCGGCGATGGCGGCAGCGATTTCGCGCTCATCGTCACTGAAGTGCCGCTCTTCGACGGCCTGGACGAGCACGAGCACGCCAATCGCTTCATCGAAATGCATGAGCGGCACGTTGAGATAGGTGTGGTCGCCATACTTAAGCATCGTCTGGCGCGTCATCGACGCCAGGTCAGGATCGCTGAAATGTTCCTCCTTGATGTTTCGCTGAGCGATCATTTCGCGATCGGCAGGATAATCCGACAAAGGGAATGCCTGACCCAGAGATTCAAGGTGGCGCGGGTCGTGTACCCGCTGATACATAGCGACCGGGGTCACGGTATCAGCCTCACGGTCGTAGGCCTGGATCTGGCACTCGTCACAGCCGAGCACCTCGGCGGCGACGCGAGCCACCGTTTCGAGCACCTCATCGAGTTTCACTTTGGACGAGATGGCGCGACTCGAGCGTAGAAGCGCCGCCAGACGGGCGGTTCGTCTCTCATTAGCGTCACGCAGCTGAGCGTTGCGCACGGCGATACCAATCTGATCGCCGAAGGCCTGCACAAGCTGCACTTCGTCGCCACTGAAATGGCGTTCGTAGCGAGTCTCGATGACCACCAGAAAACCGAGCACCACCCCTTCGGAAGTGAAAGGGACGTTGAGAATCGACTTCTCACCCCAGCGCCGCATGCTCGCCCGTGCTGCCGCCGAGATGGCGGGGTCGTCGAGCCGCTGCTCGCTTGCCTGACCAGGGTCGAGCAAGTCTCGACCACCGAGGAACTGCGACAACGGGCAAACGCTGCCGGGCGGGTCGGCGGCGCAGCGGCCCGACCCAGTACCGAAGCTCGCCCGTGTACGCACCATCGCTGTAGCAGGGTCAAACTGATAGACGTAAACCATGGGGGCGCCAACCGCCTGGGCGGCATGCTGAGCTACCAGCGGCAGCACATCGTCAAGCACCATCGTCGAACTGATTGCTCGTGTTGACTCGAGCAGCGCCGAAATGCGGCGGCGCTCGTCTTCATGATGACGATTGGTGCGTGCATTCTGCACGGCACAGGCAGCCGGATGCACGACCATGCGGAGCAGCTCCATCTCCTCAGAGTTGTACGTGCGCTCCTCACGCTCGTCGCACAGAACCATGGCACCAACGACTTCGTCCTCAACCTGCAGCGGCACCCAGAGATCGCTCAGCTCGCCCCAGCGCAGCATGGCTTCGCGCTCGATGGGGTCGAGGCTGGGGTCGCTGATGAGGTCGAGGCGCGGCTGCCCAGACTCGATCAGCCGGCGGTAGGCGGGGTGCGAGTGCAAACGCTCGACAGTGCCCACATACTCTGCGTCGGCGACGGTTGCTTCGCGCGCCCAGCAGGCGACGGCAACCAGTGCCTCGTCTTCCGGCAGGTAAGCGAAGAGATCACACTCGCCCACGGCGAACGCTTCCGCAAGACCACGCGCTACGGCCTGCAAGGCCACATCGAGGTCGAGGCTCGACGTGATGGCGAGGCCGATCTCGAGGGCGACGGCGACGGGGTCGCGTCTGATACTGGACATGCTGCTAGTTTACCTGCAACGGTGACGCCACAGCTAGACGAACACCTCGACGCGATTCTTGCCCCGCTTCTTGGCAAGATAGAGCGCCTTGTCAACGGCCTGCAGGAGGTCGTCGGCAGATGCGAGGTGAGCATCGCAGGCGGCAATGCCGATACTCACGGTGATATGCGCATAGCGGCGACCGTCGCGACCAGAGAACCGCGTCGCCGCAACCTGACTGCGGATGCGCTCGCCAACGAAACTGGCGCCGGAGTCAGCCGGTTGATGCGTCGACGTCGCCTCGTTGTCGTCCGATCGCCCGGCGCCGACAACGGTGACCTGCCGCTGCAGCCGGCCGCCGAAAACGGCGGCACCGTAAAGCGGCGTTCGCGGCAGGATCACGACGAACTCCTCGCCGCCGTAGCGCGCCGCGAGGTCGACGCCGCGGCGCAGATCGGTCTGCAAGATAGCGGCAACGTCGCGGAGCGCCTGGTCACCGAGCAGGTGGCCGAATTCGTCGTTGAAACGCTTGAAGTCGTCGATGTCGAGCATCAGCAGCGACAACGGCGCACGGGAGTGTCGCGCCCGCACGCATTCTTGCTGCAGACGCGCAGAGAAGTAGCGGCGATTGTAGAGACCGGTGAGGCCATCGGTGATGGCGAGATGCTCATTGCGACGATAGAGAGATGCGTTCTCCAGCGCGGCCGCCGTCTGGGTGGCGACGATCTGCACGAGTTCGACTGCATCGTCGCCGAACCGGCGCAGACGGCGACTGCGCACGGCGACAAAGCCCTGAGCCTGGCCACGAGATACGAACGGCACGACCAGACTGGCGACCTGCTCGACGGTCTCTTGCCGGGCGCTCAGCTCGCTCACGGCCCGCTGTTCGAGAGCCGTCAGACCACGCGCCGGCGCCTGCTCGGCGCTGGCGAACGACAGATATGTGCTGTCGGCAGCCCGCAGCAGCACCTCAACGTCAGCCTCGTGCTCGTCGACAAGACGCGCCACCTCATCGCGCACACCAGACAGAATCGCGCCGATGTCGAACGAGGCGGCGATCCGGCGGCTCGCCTCGAAGAGGCTCACGAGCTGCCGGCTGCGCTGCTGCTGGTGATCAAACAGGCGAGCGTTGTAAATGGCACCACCGGCCAGCTCGCCCAAAGCCGCCATGAGTTCGCGCTCCGCGGCACTGAACTGCCGCTCGCGCTCGTTGTCGTAAACGCGCAGAATCCCCAGCGGTCGCCCATCACGGAGCAGCGGCACGGTTAACTGAGCAAGATCGTTATAGCGACGCATGGCAGCGCGCTGCTCAGCGGACAACTCGGGGTCGCTGATGTGTTCTTCTTTGACTGCAGGGCTGGCGAACACCGAGTAATCGATTCCCCACTGGGCCAGCGACCAGGCGGTGCCAAGCGGTCCCATGTTCACCGGCATACCGCCCGGCCGTTCGTGCACCGCTCGATAAATCAGCATCTCGCTGTCCTCGTCGTACTCCCAGATCGTGCTTTCACTGGCGCTCACGGCGGCGGCGGCCTCATCAACAACGCGTTTGAGCACCTCGTCGATGTCGATCGTCGACGCAAGTGCCCGGCTGGCCGCGACCAGCGCCGCCAGGCGCCGAGTACGGTCTTCCTGTGCCTTGCGCTGGCGGGCATTGTGAATCGCGATCGCTGCCGGCACAGCGAGACCCTTGAGTAGCTCCAGGTCCTGACTGCTGAACCGGCGTACCCGCCGCGTCTCCGTCAGCCCAAGCACACCGATGACCTCGCCGGCAAAAATCAGCGGCGTGTCGACGCACGACTTCTCGTGCCACTCAACCATGCGCGCCCGCTCGGGATCGTCCTGGTCGAAGTCGTCGATCGTCAACACCAGGGTCTGGCGCTTGTCAACGACCAGATCGTATCCCGTGCGCTCGTCAACCAGGCTAACGGTGCCAATGTAGTCGAGGTCCAGCTGACTGACGCCATCACGCGACCAGCAGGCCACGTACGTAAGGCGGCGCGTGGCGGCGTCATACTCGTGGATATCGCAGGACGACACGCTGAGCGCTTCGCCGACCTGCTGGGCAATGGTTGCCAGGACGTCGTCGAGCACGAGGCTCAGCGTCAGTGTGGCACCAACCTCCAGCGCGATGTGCGGCCAAGAGCGACGCCGACGACCTGGCCCAGAGGCGCTCACGGTCGGTAGAGTTCGACGCGATTCTTGCCGCGACGCTTGGCCACGTACAGCGCCTTGTCGGCCTGGCGCACGAGCTCTTCGGGGTCCGCCGCGGCCATCGGCAAGGCGGCAATGCCGATGCTCACAGTAAGCTCGGCGGAGCCCTCGTCGGCAGCGAACGAAGTCTGCGCGACCAGCCGGCAGAGATGTTCACCAATGGCGAAAGCCGTGGTGACGGGCCGGACCTGACCGGCAATCTGATCCGCTGTCACATCACTGATTCCGGCAGCGGAGAGCGGAGTCTCAGGCAACAATACGGCGAACTCCTCACCACCATAACGTGCCGCAAGGTCAACATGGTAACGCAGCTCCTGCTGCAGAATCCCCGC
>JBKQWK010000118.1:0-12221 GCA_052139595.1 Thermoleophilia bacterium
GACTCATCGGCGGCCGAGTCGGGGGCCGTCCCGCCAGCGGCCATCGTGTGCGCTCCCGCGGCGAGAAAGTCCGTCATGCTGATAATGTTCTGTTGGCGAATGACCAGGAGGACATCGCCATCCGGGAGCGGTTTCAGACCGAGCGCCGTGCGCGCCTCGTTCAGCGTGGCCAGTCCATTGCTGAAATTCTGCAGCGTCTGGGTGGCAATGGTGGTCGGGTCGGTCCCGGTCGTCGGCATGACCAGGTCAAAGGTCGCGTCGGCGCCGATCTTGACGAAGAAATCCTCAAAGGCGCGCTTGGTGATCTGCTGGATTGGGCTCACACCGGTGCGGTACGTCTGGTTGGTCATCATGTCGGCAACGCCCTTGGAGCCAAGCGATCCGTGCGGCGGCGCCCATTGCGCGGTGGATATGCCGGCGCAGAGGCCGGCCATGTTGAACGCCTTTTCGTACAGACCCTGCGGAAAATCCGGTTTCTTGGCCGGCATGAACGTCCACTTCCCGGGCAGAACGCGGACGCGGTTTCGTTCCGCTGGTCCACTCGCCATGCGGCTGTTGAACTGTGTCTCCCAGGCCATCACAGCGCCAGGAGGCATGTCATCAGGCGGCGCTAGCCAGCCTTCGGGCATGTTGCCTTGCTTGTAGTGAGCGAGTTCGAATCCCCACACACTGGCCGCCAACGTGATGAAACTCCAGGCGACCTCAATCATCGACTCGCCGAAGGGCGCGTTATCGCGCAAGGCCATGGGCTGGTACCAGATTTCGTCGGCGGTGAACCACTGCATGGCGACGCCCATGATGATCTGCGTATAGGCGGGGTCTGGCGCCTGCGGGATGCGGCCGTGCTGGTCGACGAGCGGGAAGATCGTGTCACCCTGGATCACATGCATGGTCTTGGCGTCGACGTTCTGGTAAACGCACGGCGCGTCGAACATGAGCAGGCCGCGGTAGAATCGCGACAGCCAGACGGGCCAGTCAAGGGCGCCGTCCGGCTTGGCGATCAGGCGATAGAGCGGGTCCGTCGTCGGTAGCATGTCGCCGTCGGTCGTCTTGATCTGCGGCTGCAGAACCAGCGCCTCTTTGATGAGCGTGTGGACCAGCAGCTTGACCTCACTGATGATGTCGTAGGTCTCGCGGAGCAGGCTGAATGGGACGAGGCCGTAGTTGGTGCGCGGCTGAATCGTCGTGTTGGCCGAAACCTTGTAGTTGATCTCGCGCGGGACGCCCTCTTCCCACGGCTGCTGGCCGGGCCGGATCGGCTCGCCTGGTGGAAACTGCGACATGCGCCAGCCGGGAGGCAGGTCGCGATCCTCGATGCGGACGATCGGCGGCGCGTCGGGGATAGCGATGGGCTGGCCGAAGCTCTTGCGTGCAAGAGAGATTAGACCCACGATTCACTCCAGACGGCGAAGAGGAAGGCGAACCCCCAAACGATGAGCGCCACGGCAATGGCGAGGATTGACCAGTGAAAATAGGCGACGGCGCAGACGGTGCCGGCGACGAGAAAGACAAGGCCCAGAACCAGCAGAATGGCCTCGGTCGAAATGATCCTCACAGTAGACTCCTTTTGCGGCGGGCAGTGTAATCAGCGATGGCGATATTCGGTGTCAGGCCGACTCCCCAGCAGGTGTCGGCGTCGTCTTCACCGGCGAACCACAGGCCGCCCATGTGAAAACAGAAGGGTTCGCCGGTGATTTCGTGCAGCTCGCGCGCTGGAACATTGCTCGCCCGCCAGCCGTCCTCGCGAGCGTTCACGATCCGCCGCGTTTCAGAATCTCATAGGCGGCGGCGCGACGATCTTTGACCTGCTGTCGCCATTCGTCCTGCCACGAGTTGTCGGACTTCGATGTGTTCGGCTCAGGGTCGGGCTCGATACCGGGCTTTATGCCCCGTTCGAGGGCGAGGGCAGCGGCGAGGTCATCGCGGCCGTAAGCCTCGATTTCCTCAATCGACCAGGGACGCTTGGGTTTCTCATCGGCCATGCCTGCAATCTTCGCCGCGCCGGTTAGACCGTCCTAGACCGGGTGGCTGATTAGCGGTTGCGCATGGCCTTAATGGCGTCGAGGTCGTCGCGTCCGTAAGCCTCGATTTCCTCGATCGTCCACTGGCGGGATCCGGTCAGCATAAGCTCGGTCAGCGCCCATACCATCGCGTCAAGCCTGTCGGGGGAGTTGCCCGGCATGTCTGGCACCCAGCCCGCCATCTGGTCGTCGAGCACGTCGAGCGAGCCAACATGATGCACGCGCCCCTGTTCATACATCGCTGCGATTGGCTCGGCGCGAACCCGCTTGCCGTGGGTCGCGACAACGAGCTTCACCGGTACGGTGTCATCGGCGGTCTGGAGCGTGCTGCGAACCATATCTCCGCCCTGATTGGATTCAGCGACGATGCAGTCAGCCCGCAGACTGTGGTAGAGCGCAATCGCCCGTCGTGCCCAGCCGTCGGGCGAGTAGCGGCCGGACACATCGGCGAGCACGTAACCGTGCGGCCACGAGCGCGAGTCGACGCCGGCGGCAACGATCCCGGTCTCGTCCGAGTTCTCTTTACTGCTCACGGCCGGGTCGATGGCAACAACAATACGCGCCAGTTCGGGCGCGGCATCGACCGTCAGATCCTCGATCTGCTTCAGCGTCCACAGCGCCCCGGGCACGTCCTCGAGAATCTCGGCGTAGAGCTCCTGCCGCGCCAGGCGCGTGCCCTCATACTGGCTGAGGATTTCGGCGCGGAAGGTTGGGGCCAGGTTTTCGAGGTTGTCAAAGGTCGTGCCCCGAGTCGTCACTGTCATCGGCTTGTCGATGATCTGCTTGATCAGTCGGTTCGGGCGCGGTGTTGTGGTCACGACGCAGCGCGGGTGACTGCCAAGACGCAGTCCCATCATGAGATTAGACCAGGTGGTGTCCTCGGTGGTGCCGGATGAGGCGTCGGCGAACTTGGCCGCCTCATCACACCAGGCCACGCCGTGTTGCGGACCCCGCAGCTGGCCCGGTTTCTCGGATGAGTAGATGCGCGCCCGGGAGCCGTTGGCGAAGTAGAGCTCGCCGAGCGAACGGTTCCAGGCGGCATCGGCTTTGCCGCCACGCATCTCAGCCGGCGCGGTCACGGAGAGCAATCCGCTATCTCCCTCAACCATGGCGTCGCGGCCGTCGGCAAAGGTCGCCGCGACCAGGGCGGCGCGGCTTCGCGGGTGCGTCGTGCAAAAAGCGCGGATGAACTCGGCACCAACGCGTGTCTTGCCGTAGCCACGGCCGGCGAGCACGAGCCAGACGAGCCATTCACCCGGGGGAGCCAGTTGCTGCGGACGCGCCCAGAACTGCCAGTCATAGTAGAGCAGGTTGGCATCCTCGTCACTGAGCGAGGCGAGAATTGCTGCACGCTCGGTAGCCGGAAGGTTACTAAGCCGGACAAGCGGCGACTCGCTCACGGTTCCGTGTCACCGCTTGCGCGGTGTAGAGCCTCCAGCTTGGCGATGAGACGTTCGCGCGCATTCTGGGCGTCGACGACGAGGTCGATCGGGCCGCCGTCGCTGCCGCTGATTTCCTGCCTGGCTGGCGCGTCGAGACCGAGCAGGCGCGCCCGGCGCTCGCTGATTCGCAGCAGGGTGGCAATCGCGCGCAACGTCACGTCGTCATCGATCATCGACTCGCCGGTGCGTGGGTCGATGATCACGCGGCCGTTGTTAACCGTGATATGGCGGGCGGCGAGGACGTCGCTCGCGACCATCTCCAGCGCGTCGAGCCGCTGCAGCTCCAGCTCGCGCCACTCCGCCGTCTTGCCTTCGTTCGCCCTCGCCAGCCGGTCCAGCTCGCGGACAATGTCGCGCTGAACCGTGGCGGCAACAACGCCAACGTCACGGGCTATCTGGCGATAGCTGGCGCCGCGACGGCGCAGGGTCAGCTCTCGCTCAAGGCGCTGCTCTACTTCCAGCCGCTTGGATGCCTGGGTCATGCGAGGCGCTCCGCAGCAACGTCAGCGAATGTGCAACCGTCGCCGTCAAGCGTTGCCTGCTTGCCCGTGAAGTTCTGCCAGCGGTTCACAATCACGTCACAATATGCCGGGCTTATCTCAATGCCATAGCAGACGCGGCCGAGTTGTTCGGCGGCGATGAGGGTGGTGCCTGAGCCGAGGCGTCGAAGCCGGTGAGTAGCAGATCGAGGTCGAGTCCCTTGAGCTCCTCTAGCTCAATCGCCAGCATGTCTTCATCCCAACTTGTCTCCTGCCCGGTGCGGTTGTCGGCCAGGCGCAGGGCTTTGACCTTCGCCGGCGACAGGTCGGCGCAGACGATCACGGGCACGGTTTCGAGGCCGAGACGCTGTGCCGCCAGCAGACGCGTGTGGCCGGCGATGATCGTGCCCTCGCCGTCAACCAGGATCGGATTGCGAAAGCCGAACTCGCGAATTGAGCCGGCCACCTTGGCGACTGCCTGCTCAGGACAAACGCGGGCGTTGTTGGCGTAGGGGATTGGCCGCTCTATCGGCCAGTGTTCGATCTGTGAATCGTTCATGCCGTTGTCTTCGCCATCCCAGCTAGACCGTCCTAGACCGGCGCTGATTTGGTGTGGCCTTTCATGGGCACAGGCTATCACGCACGGCGCCCGTGGTCGGCGCCGTACGCGGCTCCGGTCCCCGATAGCGACATCTGGCCCGAGATTGGCTCGCTGACGTTGTCTGCGGTCGTCGTGAGATGCACGTACTTGGGGAGATCATCGTAACCGGTACAGCGATAGCCGAGGCGCGGATCGGATTCAATGAGCAGGCCGAGACGACGCGCCGATTGCACGGTTTCGAACGCGCGTTGTCTGAGTACGGTCCGCTGCCAGGCATCGTTCGGCATCCAGACCTCGTCGACGTGACACCAGCATCCGAATCGACTCAACAGGTAGGTGAGCCACTGACGCTCAAAGTGACGTTCGCAGCGAGGATTCCATTGCTCGGAAACGAGGCGTCGCGGGAGCTCACACGTCGCCGAGTTCACGGACGGCTCACCTGCAGCGCCGTCGCCGTATACGTACACGCCCAACCGCTGCGCACATCCGCGGCCGTGAAATGAAGCACGGTCCATCCGGCGAGGCCAGCGGCGTTGAACTTCTCCACGTCGCGTTGGTAGCCCGCACCCGTCGTGTGCCGTCCACCGCTCCATGTGCCACCGTCGACCTCAACGGCAAGCATGTGTTCCGGCCAAGCCAGGTCGAATCGCCACTTGCGGACGGGATGAAAGCGGAACTCACGGCGTGGCGTCGGCAGGCCATGCGCGGCGATCTGGCCAGCAAGCATGTCCTCCAGCGCGGTACGTTTGGCGCGGGCGGCGAGTTTGGCCGCGTCTGCAGACGATACGGCGCTCACGGTGTCGCCTTCTGGCGCTCAGACAACGCATCGTCGATAGCGTCCAGCTCGAATATGTGTCCGTATGGCCCGTCGGGTCCGCGAAGTAGCCAGTCTCGATACATCGCGAGCACTCCGTCGGAGCAGTACTCGTACTTGACGCCGACCAGGCCGAAGAGCGCGTGTGGCAATCTGCGACCGCGGACTCGGTGAATGACTCTGACCGATCCGCAAACCATTAGGCCGCCGACCTCAGCGAGAATCGTCATGACTCCACCTCAAATTTCAGTCCCTCGCACTCAGCATCGGCGACCTTGTAGGCTGGCGGCGCAAAATAGCCAGTGGGACTAACTCCGCTCGCACTCTCAATCGTGATGCTGGGTATCGTGTTGGTACCGAAAGCCGCCGCCTCGGCAAACGCGAGCAGGCGGTCGGACTTGGCCTCCAAAACGATCAGGTCTTCGTCCGCCTCGCGACGTGACTCCTCCAGCCACGTCAGATACTCATCCATCCGCTGCGTTTTTGGATGCTCCACAACCTGGCGCACTGCTGCGTCAGCCAGTTGCGCCCGGCGGTTCAGGCGGCGGTTGGTATTCTCTAGGCGCGTGTTCTGCTCCTGCAGGTCGGCGTGTGCATCAAATAACGTCCGCACACACTCCAGGTGACTCACGACTTGGCGATCCGTGATGATCGTGCCGCGCTCCTCCCCAGACAGATATGTGATCGTGTCTTTCTCGCCGCAGACGGGGCAGATGTCAGGCATGATGGCGCTCCGCACGCTTCTGCCACGCGTCAGCCCCCACGCGCATTCTCTCCGCCCACTCCGCAAAGTCCATCGGCATGTAACGCGGTGTCCGAATGCCATAAATGTAGCGCAGCATCTCCTCGGCGCGGGCCTCGGCATCCTCGTATCGTTTCTGTGCGACCTCAGCCTCGCGGTACGGTAGCCGACGATGGTAAAGGGCATCGGCGCGGGATTCGGCCTCGTCGCGGGCAGCGACCATCGAGTCGCTACGTTTGCGTTCGCCGTCCCTCTCCTCCAGCACCTCCAGCAGGCGGGTGGCGATGGCGTTGATAGCTAAATCACCGAGCCGGGTGCCGATGGAAGCGCGATCAATCCATTCCTGAGTTATCTCCGGCAGCTCGCCTCTCTCGCGCAGGGTTGTCAGGGGGTCAGGCATCGGATACCTCCCACCCGTCCTGGGGTAGTGACGGATCGTCTAGATCCACGCTACGCATCCCGATATCGTCGAGGTGCTCGATCATCTGATTGCCATGGTCCGGCATATACGTGTAGTCGCCGTTGGTGGCCCATCGTCTAGCACTAAGGACCTCAGCGAGTGTTGTCAGGGGTTCACTCATCATTCTCCTCCCCACTTGTCTAGGTCGCTGCCGTCTCCCACTTGTTCGTAGTAGTCGCGAGCCTCAGCCGCCCACTTCTCCGTCGCCGGCGCGGGCACGACTAGCCTCAAGCGCACGATGGTAGAGAGCGGATTGCTCAGCACACGTCTGCTTAACGTCCGCCAACTCGGCCCCTAGTCCCCTGCGAACCTCACAATCGAGAATAGCGAGCTTATTAGCGTGTTCCAGTGCGGCCTTCAGGCCATCGCGTTCCACACTAAGCACGCGCTTCGCCTCCTCCATATCCTGGTAGCAACGCACTTGATGGTCTCTGGCGTCCAGCACCTCCAGCAGGCGGGTGGCGAGGGCGCTCTGTACATTCCGGATATCCCGCAGCATCGCTGGATTGCCGGAGAATCCTCCGATGCGTTGGTAGCGCGGCCAGAACTCATCCGGCAGCTCGCCTCTCTCGCGCAGGGTTGTCAGGGGGTCAGGCATCGGTCACCTCCGGTTTGTCGAACGCGCATTTAGCAGCCAGCGCGTAGATGTTGGCAAGACGATCCTCGGCGTCGTTAAGTTGGCGACGGAGAGTTGCGTTCTCGGCCCGCAGTGTCTTAACCTCGCCAGCCAAGTACTCAATCTCGGGGTGCGGGTGCGTCTCGTATGGCGGCTTACTGCCGATCAGCATGGCTTGCCCGATGCGCTGAAGCAGTTCCCTGTCGGCCCACTCACTCATCGTTCCCCTCCATTTCGAGCCAGCTCGTCGGCATCGTCACGACGCGCTCTGACTCGTCTTCGGTTGCCGGCAGAACTACGTCAAAATGATATCGGTTCTCACCACGAGCGCACACTTGGACCGTTTGTCCAATCAGGCGGCGGGATGCACCGACGGCGTTGTCGTTAATCGTCGCAAGGGGCAGGTCTGCGGTCGCCGGCTTGGCTTTCATCGCACCACCATCTGCAGTCCGTAGTCGGATGGGTCGATGATCGCCCGCAGGTTGCGAAAATTGCCATCCTTGCCGATGACCTCGTGGGCGGTGATTTCGTCGGCACTGCCAATCTCGGTCAGCCAGTCGGCAATCAACTCGGCATACTGAGTCCTGTCGCCAACCTCGGTGCGGACGGGCGTCGGCGATCCGACGCGATAGACGTAGACGACTCCCTGACGCGCTGTGGCGCCATTCTCGGCCGATTCTGGCTCTGTTGGCGTACTCACTCGCGTTTCGGCTGCCGTGGCCGCATTCGGCGCTACGGGAGACGAGACGGGGATATCCGGTACCTTCGCGGGAACAACGATGGTCATGATCCCATCGTCTGAGACTTCTGGCTGCCAGTGAGCCGGCGCCTTGTCTGCGACAACTCGCTTGAATGCCCGCTCAAAGTCCGAGTCTCCAGTCGGATGGATTGCGCTGTCGTCCATGGTGATCTCGGCGCCGGTGTGGCCGTAGCCGGTGCCGGTGATCGGTCCGCCGCCGTTCTGGCCGCCGAATCCGTCCAGCACCTCATCGATCTGGCTCAGGAGGAGTTTCGCGTTGTCGGCTCGTGACAGCGCCTTGATGACTGCGCCGGCCGCCTTGTCCGCGTCCTCAGCGAGTCTCTCGCGGATGGTCTGTAGGCGCTCCAGGTCGGTCTGCGGGAACATCTCAGTTTCAGGTTGTGCGTTCATTCGTCTCCTCCCCACTTGTCTAGGTCGCTGCCGTCTCCCACTTGTTCGTAGTAGTCGCGAGCCTCAGCCGCGGCTTGGCGTAGCCGGCGCTGCTGTTCCTTGTGTGCCATGGCCCGGCGCAAATCCTCGTCGTCACGTTTGCCGGCCACCACCATAGCCACGGTGACGACGCCGAGCGCGAATCCGACGAAGAGGCAGGCGATGTCGATGAAGATGGTCATGACTCCCCCTTTGTCGAAAATACGATTGTTTTCGCTGGTGTGGAGCTCCACTGTGAGGCCATGGCGGCTGCGATACCGGCATACGTGCGGCTGCGATCGCGCCAGCGATTAGGGCCGGCCGGCATCCGGTGAATACGTTGTTCGCGTCCGGCTACCACCTTCGTCGGAGTGAGGCGTGGTAGACCCTTCAGCCACAGACACGTGGCCTTCGTCTCACCGTGGCCGAATTGCCATGGCTGGACGATCTGGTCGGGCTTGCGGATGTGCGTCGAAATGGCTCCGATAGGATTCTCCAGTGCGATCCGGGGGATGTCGGCAGTAAGCAGTTCCAGCACCAACCCAATCGCGGCCAGTTGCTCGCCCTGGCGATTACTCCACCACCGGGCTCCGCTGCTGGCCAGGTAGGTGCACGGCGGGTGTGCGATCATCAGGTCCCATCCGTCTCCGAGCACTTGGCGCACATCGCCCCGTATGTGCTGGCCGGGAATCTCGCTCGGCAGAATGTCGCACGACCAAGCGTCGTGACCGAGAGCTGCGAATGCCTCGCGGACGATGCCGCTGAATTCGCAGGCGACGAGCACTTTCATACGTCCTCATACCAGGCGTGCTGGCGTGCCGGTTTACGTGCCGGTTCCTCCGTGGGGTGATTGGCCTTGAGCGGCCGCGTGCCGCGCGGAGGGCAGACGGCATGGTGCCATCCCGAGTCTGTGACGTAGACCGCCGAATCGCAGCGCTCGTCGAGCGTGATCGCCATCCGGCAACGGTCGCAGTAAACCCAGCTGTTGCGACTTGAGCCGTAGAGGTAGCGATCCTCTTGCGTGCGTTGGGCCTCGCTTAGTCGTTCGCTGCGATCAGCGGCCAGGAGGGCGGCGGCGGCGTGAATCTCGGCCGGTGACGGCGGGTGAGGCGAGTTCTGGCAGTGGCCGAGCACGGCCGTGCTGTAGGACTCGTCGCTCAGTTGGTTGAGGATCTGGTGCCACGCCTGAGCCTTGATGTACATCTTTTCCCGGCTCAATGACGGGAACCGGTCACCGTAGCTGGCATGGATGAAACCAAACGATTCAATGATCGTTTCGATGGTCACAGTGCATCTCCGTTGACTACGTTGTCGTCGGCCGACGGCAGGCCGCGGAGACGGGCGGCGCGCATCTCTGCCGCCATCTCGTAGAGGTCGGCCGAGCTTGTCTCACTCCTACCGTTGCGTCCGCTCCCGAGGCGCCGCCTGGATTCGGGTATGCCGTCAACCCAGTCGGTCCAGCAGCGATCCCCTTTGGAGAGGAACGTTGCTGGCAGCATGAGTGGGGCGTCGGGATCGTTCGCGGCGTAGTCCGCGTAGTGGGCGACGGCCGCGATGGCGTCAAGTCGGTCACTCTGGACCATGGCTTTCCAGCGCCGTTCGGCCGCGGCGCGCTTCTCCTTGCGGGGGAATGGACCATAAAAGAGTCCAAAGTCGGAGTCCATGGACACGTTCGGCGCGTCAGCGTCGGACATATGGGTTAAGGACTGGACTGGACCGGGCTGGACAGGACAGGGCTGGGCTGGGGGCGTTGTAGCGTCCTTGTACGAGCCTTGTTCAAACGTTGTACAAGGTGAACCCGGTGCAGGAATGGCGTCAAAGTCGACGTCGTATAGGCACTTTCTAGTGTCCGTAGGGTGTGTCGTAGCCGTCACCCATGGTGGCAACGGCAGACTAGGAAACTGCGGATTGCGCGGGTGCTCGTGCTTGTGGAATGTGAGCAGGAAGAGGTAGCGGCGGCCGGCGACTTCGTAGGGTATGAGCTTGCCGGCCTCGATCATCTCATCGCGCCAGGTGGTCAGCAGGTCGACGGTGATGTCGGCGTCGAGTGGAGACGGCCAGAGGAGTAGTTTCCAGTTGAATGGGTCGTCTTCGAGACAGCCGCTATCTTCGGCCAGTGCCCAGAGTCCCGAGTAGGTTGTGCGCTTGTCGCGCGGCCAGCGCAGGAGCTCACCGTCGGAGAAGTAGTCAGCCTTGCGGATCCGGTTGCGGAGGCGGCTCATAGCAGCAGCCGGGAGTCGTCGCAATGAGAATCGTTAGCGAAAAACGCGGGGGTGGTGGTAATATTCTTCACGCGATCACCGGTCCTATCGGTGGTGGCCACGCCCCCGGGCCGCGCAAACGGTCGCGGGGGCACTTTCGTGGTCGAGTATACCACCACGGCAGGAGTCAAGCTCATGAGTCGCCATCCATCGTTAGCTGCTGTTCGCGGGCAGTGCGAACGAGACAGGTCTGACCGATGTCGACGCGCACCCACTTGCCGAACCCGAACACGCGCACCACGTCGACCTGACGGCAGTACCAGAACGCCTCGCCGTCGTCACTGTGACCGGCGGCGCACATGTAATCGCAGGATCGTTTACAGCGGCGCGGCGGGGTTTTCATGGCGTCGCCTCGTCTGAACGGCTCCGTCTGAGCTCAAACGGCAGTCCGTACTCGCGCACGATGAGACGGGAGAGTTGGGCCAGAAGCGTGTTGTCAATGAGGTAGGGTCCGGGCGACGCAAGACCCAGGAGGCGTGAGAAGTGCGGCCTCCTGAGCAGGTGCCCATAGAGGTCGATCGAGCACCTGCCCGTGTAGTCAGCGTCGGTTCGCGCCCACTCGACGATTTGATCGTAGGCGAGTGGATTCTGCCGCCGCCAGTCGATAGCGTCCTGTAGCGGGTCTGACACCCGCAGCGCGAGTTGGTCAGTCGCCGCGCTCATCGCCGACCTGGCCCATGTGTCCAACGACGGCGCCGCGGGCGGCTGTCGCGACTCTCATATGCGCCCGCGATGGCGTAGACGCAGGCTACGATTGCCATAGATGCGACGATAGCGATTATCATCGCGCGGCCGCCTTTAGACGAGTACGGCGCCGCTTGGTGGCGTCGTACTGGCGTCGTTGCCGGTCGCACTTTCGGCAGGCGCCAATCGGGTACTTGCTGCCCGTCTTATCGTCGCGTACAAGCCGGAAGTGAACGCCCGGCTCGTCTCTGACCGCGAACACCTCGCCGCAGACGGTGCAGCGTTTGGCGATCGGCAGAACATAGTCAGCTGGCGTCTTGGCACAGTGCGACCGGTTGTCCACCACCTCGAGATTGCGCGCGGTTTCGTGCGCGGCACAGAGCTTGCTTGAGTTGTAGCGGCTCAGGATCGTGCCGCAGCCGACGTGAGCACAGACGCGCCCGCTGCCATAGGTGGGCAGCGCCATAGGTACAGACACGGGTCGACTGCCGACGATGCTGCCGCGGGTGGCGAGTGACGAGTAGCTCATGACGCGACCTTCTGGCGTAAACGAAGACTAGTCATCGTTGGACCGCGGACTCAGTCAGCAGATCGGGGGGGAGGAGTGAGACGTTTTTCGTCAGATGACCAAATCCAGGAGGTGCGAATGTCGGCCATTACCTCCTCGCGTCCCTTGATTGTGTATTGCGTGAAGACCAGAAAAGGAGGCCCAGCGCTTCGGTACTGCCCGTCCTCCCATTCCACCCACAGATCCAGTGCGTCGCAATCATCCTCTGACGCGTAATAAACCTCGTAATCGCAGGCGTCCTCATGCCACGAATAGCCCAAGAGTGAGGCAAGAAAGGGGTCACTCGTCGTGGCCTCGCATTCGTCTTTGTGCAGCGTTTCGTCGATGTCGTGAGCGATCACGCGCCGCGCGAGGGAGGCTGCGCT
>JBKQWK010000119.1:0-7432 GCA_052139595.1 Thermoleophilia bacterium
CGGTGCCTTTCCTGCCGATGAGCACTGCTACCACATGCTCGACGGGGAAGAAGAACGCTTTGCTCAGTGGCGTGCCGGTGAGCGCTAAAACACCGCTCGGCACGAAGGCGTCGCTCGGCGCGGCGCCAGGGCTGTCCGCACCGCACGGCGCTTCCCGCTAGCGCTTGTGTCTTTGTGGTCGGGAAAACTAGGAGGAATCATGATCTCTGTAGAGCAAGTCATCGACCTTACGCGTCCCATCAACGATGACGTCGCCATGTGGCCAGGTACGCCACAACCGAGCTTCGAGACTGGAGCGACGGTCGAGAAGGACGGCTTCTACGCCCGTCGGATGCATCTTTGGGAGCACACCGGCACGCACGTTGACGCTCCCGCTCACTTCATCCAGGGTGGTGCCACGATCGAGAGCATTCCCGTTGAGCGGCTCGTCTGCCCGGCCGTGGTCATCGATGTTGCCGAGCAATGTGATGGTCGGCCCGACTACGCGGTGACCGTGCAGGACGTGACCCGCTTCGAGGCCGCTCACGGCCAGGTACCTCGCGGCAGTGCAGTCCTCTTTCGCACTGGCTGGGATGCATATGGTAACGATCACGAGCGCTACATGGGTCCTTCCGGTGATCTGCATTTCCCGGGAGTCGGTGAAGAGGCCGCACTGCTCCTCGTCGAAGATCGTGGCGTAATCGGCATCGGTATCGACACGCTGGGCATCGACCCGGGCAACGTCACCGAGTTCTCCGTACACCGCCATGCGACCCTGCCTCACGGTGTGTGGAACCTCGAGGGCCTGGTTCATCTCGAGCAGATGCCCCCGGTCGGTGCGCTGCTCATCACCGCCGTGCTGCCTCTGGCGAGCGGATCTGCGTCGCCGGCGCGGGTAATAGCGCTCATCGGCTGATACGGCCCAAGTTGTGGCATACGCTGTGGCTGCTGGGTGCTTTGGGGTCGCCTTACTCTGCCCGAGTGTGTTCGGGGCACTCCTGTGTGCTTCCAGCGACGACATCGACGTACGCGGTCTGACCCTCGATCTGGGCAGCGATATGGACGTGGCGGGCGGCAGTTTTCGGCGTGCACTTAGGTCAAGCCGGCGCTCAGTTGCTCGAGCACATACTTGAGTCGTTATGAAACCCGGGCGCGGAAAGGGGGCGGGAAAAGTCTCTCGCCCCCCATTTGATCACCTGGCACGAGGAAGAATGGTCAAACGGATGTCCCGCCTCGTGCTGTGCTATCTGACGTTGTGACTATTTCCTTCCGCCTCCGCCACTGCCGACGACATGCACATCGACATAGGTCAGGTTGTTCGTTGCGTCGACCCGGGGTGTTGCGGCTCCGGTCTCGGTCGGCGAAGCAAACCCGGTGGCCTCGCTAGCGACGATCGCCGACGTCAGGTCGACGCCTGACCCGTTGGGACTGTAGAAGGTGATGCGGTAGTAGCCGGCCTTGTCCGGCTTCCAGCCGCCCTCCGAAGCACCGAAAACGTATTTGCCGGCGACGTTGAGTTCGGGTGCGAAGCTCACCGGAACGTCGACGAGCGTGCTGGCGGAGATCCACTTGTTCATGGCCGCATCCCAGGTCATGTCTGCCGGGACGTTTGCCCCGACGTACTGAATGACCAGATTCGGCCTGGCGGAAACGACTGTCGCGTAGGCGCTGTCATACGTGCTGGCATTGGTTCCCTGGAGTTCAGTGGAGCTGCTCGGGTTTTCCAGCACAGCCATGGTGTAGGCGGTCATCGGGGCGAGCAGATGCTTGTAGAGCGTGACCTCCAGCCGGAAGGGCGCCCGGATCTTCGGGTTGATCGACTCGATGTTGTCGCCCCAGTCGATGTAGGTGACGGCCTCTGATACCTGAATGGCGAACCGCGCCTGCCACGTGTTACCGACGGTCTGCTGTGGGAACCACGGGCCGGAGGCGAGCAGAGCATCGATCTCGGCCTGAGTCAGGCCAGGGTAGTCACCCTTGTACGGCACCGTGAACGACGGAGCCGTCAAGGGTGCAATCGCAAAACCGTCCAGAGCGATGGCCGGGAACGAGAGACTATTGACGGCGGCGGTTTCTCCGCCACCGTGGCCACCTCCGCCGCCTGCGCCAGGACTCTTGGCGGCGGCGGGCGTAGCAAACGCAAGAATGAAGATGGCGGCCACGAACACCGCCAGCTTACTGTGACTGCGTGACATCGCGATACCCCCGACAATCTGAGCTGAGCCTCTCGATGGCCCAGTCTCCTTTTGTCGCACGGCGCCTCGTGGGTACCAGTCCCCTCTGGTGAAGCCACGCACCACGTGACGACGCGCGACCGTGGAACTTCTTCAGGTTACTGCCATCGGCGTTCACCCCCTTCGCCGCCTTGCTTCGTCAAAGCTCCCGACGCGTCAGGCCACATGATGCCGAACGTGACTGGTCTATCTTGCCTACCGTGCCGATTGTCGTTCGAAACCGTTGTTTTGCCGCCATTGTGCCCCGCGTTTGTCGCGGCCCTGGTCTGTACATGCTGCGATTGACGATGGACGAGCAGGACCGAGTGAGGCGCTGCGGAGAAAACCACGGCAAGATTCGCTGATCACCGATAAACACTCTTGGCCGTCGAGACCAGTGGGCTGGCGAGCCGCGGAAAGCTCAGCGAGGGACTCCGTAGTCGGGCCTTACTCCAGTCCCGACGCTGCCGCCGACGCTGCCGCCGTTGTCGGCTGCCACGATGCTGAGGGAGCCGGCCGTGTCGCTATCCGCTCTGGTGCTATCGCTTGTGCTCCCGCCACCAGTTCCAGCGGAGCTGGTAGCAACGCCCATCACTCCATCGCCACTGCGGCTGCTCGTCCCGCTCGGACTGGTGGCGGTGCCGCCCGTGCCGCTACCGGTGCTGCCGCCCGTGCTGCCGCTACCCGTGCTGCTGCTGCTCGATCCGCCGCTCGATCCGCCGCCGGAGCCCGCATCGCCACTCGTCAGCTTGCCCCCGGTCGTGCTGAAGCCGGGTGAGGGGCCACCGGAGCGTTGGGCGTCAATCGAGGATCCGGCCAGCCCGCCGGCATCCGGCCTGCTGACGACCGCGTCACGATCTGGCTGCTGGCGCTCTCGCAGCGCTTCCGTAAATCGCAGGCGCTGACGGACCAGTGCGGCTCCATCTTCGGCTGTCGGGCCATCCCTGCCCGTTGTCTTTGCGCCAAACTCGCTGCGGTCGATCGCGGTGGTGACCACCGCAGCCGGGGAAGCTGAGCTAGAGATGTCGTGGTCGCCGTTGTGCGTGACAGCGTCAACGGCAAGCCCACCGCCGGCAACCGCCGAAGCACCGATTGCCAGAAGCGCCACCTTGCTGGTGAGCAGGGCGCCGATCTTGGCCAGGGCACCGGTGGCAGCCGGAGTGCTGGCCGCCGGCACCAGAGCATTCCACAACGGCGCGGTAGCCGCTGGGGACGTACCAGTCGTCAACGAGGAGGCAGCCGCCGGCGACGCGCCGGACGTCAGTTGAACGGTCGCCACCGGGTCTACGAACACTGGTAACGTATGCAGGGCTGCGGGCACCGGCAGCTCCGGTAGCAGAGCAACCAGTCCCAGACCGGCTGCTGGTCCTGCACCGACGGGTGACGTCTTGGCGAAGGCCCGGCGAAAAGCCGCGCGGGCGCGGAAGAGCAGCACGGCCGCGGTGCTGCGGCTGATGCCCATGATGTCGGCAACCTCGTTGTTGTCGAATCCGTGCAGGTCCTTGAGCAGCAGCGCGGTGCGATAGCGAGGGTTGAGGTCTGCCAGCGTCGCCACAACTGCGTGAGCCAGCTGTGAGCGCTCGAGAAGGTCACTCTTTGCCGGCATCTCGTCGAGATTCTCGAACGGCGTCGTCGCGCGACTGCGCCGCTTACGTAAAACGCCGTAGCAGGCGTTGACCGTGACTCTGTACATCCAGCGCTTCATGTCCGCCTCTTGAGGCAGCGCGGGCATCTCTCTGAATGCCGTGAGAAAGATGTCCTGGGTGACGTCCGCAGCCTCGTCGAGATCACCGAGTATCCGCGCTGCGAGGTTGTAGATGGGTCGGTGCAGGTCCTCGTAGAGCCGCTCGAAAGTCTGCGACCGCTGTTCCTGCAGCGCTTCTGTGAGGTTTTCGCACGTCTGTTGCGCAAATGATGACAACGGTCCCACCCTGTGGCTCTCAGTGCGCGGCCCATCGTTCATTGTCCATCATTGAAGTACCTTCCCTGCAATGGACGCTCTGAATGCCGTTTTGATATCTCTCGGCCCTGCTGGCGGAAGGCGCCCTGGCTAAGGGGCGGCAGCGATGCGAGAAGCGGGTCGATTCTCGCCGCTCGCTGCCGCTCGCCTATGCCGATCGGAGGGTTCATGTGCGGAGGGTTCATGTGCCCATCCGATCAGTGGTTGCAGACCGTAGCCCTGCTCGAAGTCGTGGGAGTCAGTGTCCTCCTCCCTGGTGGCTACCGTTGGCGATTCCGCCAGGTGTGTCGGGGGCGCTCGCATTGGGTTGGCCGGTTTGTACCTGCGTCCAGGCCTGAGTCTGTACCTGCGTCCCGGACTGCGTCAGCGTCCCGTTCTGAGCCTGAACCTGCACCTGCGTCCCGGTCTGAACCGGAGCCTGCGTTTTGGTTTGAGCCTGCGTCCCGATCTGGGTCTGTACCTGCGTCCCGGACTGCGTCTGCGTCCCGGTCTGGGCCCGCGCCTGCGTCTGCTCGCGCTGACGCTCGCGTGTCTGTGTCTGGACCTGTGTCTGCACGGCGTCACCTTGCTTGTCGCGGTCCTGCGCGCGTGTACGATCCCGATCCCAGGTCTTAGTCTGGTCGCAGTCGCTCGTGACACCCGCGGCCGTCGTCGCGGCCTCGCCACTGCCGACGCGATCACGGTCTGCGTCTTGCTGCCGATCGCGCAGCTGGTCCGGCGTTGCGTCACACGTCGCGCTTGGCGTTGGTGTGCAGGTCTGGGCGACGGCCAACGTGTGGTCGCGATCCCGGTCCTGCGTGCGCAGCTGGTCGCTGGCGAGAGCGACGCCGCTGCTGACCAAAAGGGCCACGCCCACGATCATGATGACTTTGATGAATCTCATCTCGACCTCCTCGCTCGGGGCGATTCGCCCGCTTGCCCTGCCACCTTTACTAACGCGCCACGGCGGCGGTTATTACACGGGTCGCGGCATCCACGATGCTGTGGCGGAAGCCGGGATGTGCAGGGCTCCGCGATTGGGAGCCGTCGAGCCAGCGGCCGTTTTGCCGCTACTGGCGGCTCATTCTCGGCTTGATTTTCGTCAAGTGATCGCCGATTTCAGTTTCGCCGAGGCCGACTCAGGCGAGGAACAGGTCAGCACAGTAAGGCGCCAGCCCTGGAGTTGGCGTTTGTCGGTAGTAACGTTGATGAATCAGCTTGAGCACGGAATGGAGTCAAGGCATGCAGCAGCAGGAGAGCATTGTCGTCGCGATCAACAAGGTCGAGCACCCCGAGATCGCTCTGCCCCTGGTGGTGCCCTTCTTTGGCATTCCCCAGGTTGTGCTCGACTTTATGAGTAACAGTCTCAGCGAGGCGGTCGCCGCTGCTGGCGGCACCATGAAAAGTATCAACGTCGCCCAGATGAGCGACGAGGAGCGTCAGGCTTTCTTCCAGGCCGAAGAAGCCAACTGGCGGGCGTAAGTTGCCCGTCAGCCAAGCCGGCGGCTACGCCGCCGGCCTCAGACCGGTCACAACCACTAACAAGGGAACTGAATGTTCTGTTTTCAGTGCCAAGAGGCAAGCAAGAACAGCGGCTGCACCGTCAAGGGTGTTTGCGGCAAGCCAGAGGAGACGGCCGACCTGCAGGATCTGCTGATCTATGTGCTCAAAGGGATCGCGGTCTACGCCGAGCAGTTAAAAGAACTCGGAGCCAGCGATCACAGCCACGACGATTTTGTCGTCAAGAGCTTGTTTGCCACGGTCACCAACGTCAACTGGGACGACGCCCGCTTCATGGCGATGATTAGCGATGGCCTCGCCCGTCGCGAGCAGATCCGGGCCAAGTTTCTGGCGGCCTTCAGAGAGAAGAATGGGCGCGATTTCGCCGGCCCACTGCCCGACGCCGCGACCTGGGCTGGCGGCCCGGCCGACTACCTCGACGCAGCCAGGACTGTTGGTGTCTTGACGACAGAGGATGAGGATGTGCGCTCCCTGCGCGAACTCCTGACGATCGGCGTCAAGGGCATCGCTGCCTATGCTGATCACGCTGCGATCCTCGGCTTCCACAATGACGAGATCACCGAGTTCATCATGACCGCTCTCGCCTCAACGACGAAGGACCACTCTGTCGATGAGATGGTCGCCCTGGTCATGAAGGCGGGTGCGACGGCTGTGACGACCATGGCTTTGCTCGATGAGGCCAATACTTCAGCCTATGGCAATCCCGAGATGACCGAGGTTAACCTCGGCGTCGGCAAGAACCCGGGCATTCTCATCTCCGGTCACGACCTCAAGGACATGGAGGAGCTGCTCAAGCAGACCGCTGGCACTGGCATTGACGTCTACACCCACGGCGAGATGCTGCCGGCGAACTACTACCCCGCCTTCAAGAAGTACGACCACTTCGTCGGCAATTACGGCAGCTCCTGGTGGCATCAGAACGAGGAGTTCGAATCCTTTAACGGGCCGGTTTTGCTCACTACCAACTGTCTCGTGCCGCTGAAGAAGAGCAACACCTACCTCGACCGCCTCTATACGACCGGCGTAGTTGGCTACGAGGGGGCGGCGCATATCGCTGATCGCGCTGATGGCGAAGCCAAGGACTTCTCTGCCCTCATCGAGAGGGCGAAGTCGTGTTCGCCGCCGATCGAGATCGAGACCGGCACGATTGTCGGCGGCTTCGCCCACAATCAGGTTCTCGCTCTGGCCGATAAGGTGGTCGACGCGGTCAAGTCGGGGGCGATCAAGCGCTTCGTCGTCATGGCCGGCTGCGACGGTCGGCAGAAGGCGCGCAACTACTACACTGATGTGGCCGAGGAGCTGCCGAATGACACGGTGATCCTCACCGCTGGGTGTGCCAAGTATCGTTACAACAAGCTCGCCCTGGGCGACATCGGCGGCATCCCGCGGGTGCTCGACGCTGGCCAGTGCAACGACTCCTACTCCCTGGCCGTGACTGCGTTGAAGCTCAAGGAGGTCTTTGGCCTCGACGACATCAACGAGCTGCCGATCTCCTACGACATCGCCTGGTACGAGCAGAAGGCAGTGACAGTGCTGCTGGCATTGCTGTCGCTGGGCGTCAAGGGAATCCGCCTTGGCCCGACGCTGCCGGCGTTTGTGTCGCCTGGCGTGGCGAAAGTGCTGGTCGACAACTTCGCCATTAAGCCGATCGGCAGCGTCGAGGACGATGTCGCCGCAATGATGATCGGTCAATGAGTGCGACGAGGTCGACCGGTTTGACGATCGATCGGTGAAGGCGGCCAGAGCCAGCGAGTACTGGTGGGTCCTTGGCGACGGCGCG
>JBKQWK010000120.1:0-3907 GCA_052139595.1 Thermoleophilia bacterium
CTGCGCTGAGGCCTTCAGCATTGCGCACGACCTGGACCTGTCGGTCGGCGAGGTCGGTACTGCCTGTGACGAACTCGAGATCAAGATCGTCAGCTGCCAGCTCGGCTGCTTCTAGCCGTCGTTCACCTCTGACTCTCTGACGCTTCTCTCTTTCTGACCAGCGGCCGCGTTGCGTCCGCTCTTTGCCGGCGCCACGCACTCACACTCACTATGAGCGACCGTGCCTGACAGTGAGTGCTCGTCGGCCGCCATTTGGCATGCCGCTGCCAGAGCACGCTTTCCTCACAGGTTACCAGCGCTTTCGGCTCGGGTATCTACTGTCAGGCGTGCAGCCACATTTTGGTTCGTTTGGGGGGCGACTCACGCTGGGACTCGCAGAATGCTGGCATGAGGAGGATTCTTCAGTGGCTACCGTCAGAGACGACGTTCAGGTGAAGCGTTACCAGATGTACATCGCCGGCGACTGGGTCGACTCGTCGTCGGGCGAGTTATACGACGTTATCGACCCCTCGACTGAGGAACTCGTCGCCCGAGTGCCCAAGGCGACGACCGCCGACGCGGAGCGCGCCGTTCTGGCGGCTCGCGCGGCATTTGACGAGGGTCCGTGGGGCAAGACAACCGCCGAGGACCGCGCCAAGGTCCTGCGCCGTGTTGCCAACGCGGTGCGTGAGCATGCCGATGATCTGGCTCAGCTCGAGTCACGGCAGATGGGCAAGCTGCTCGCTGACTCTCTCGTTGACATGAACGACTGCGCCCACACCTTCGACTACTACGCCGGACTAGCGGTCGAGCAGCACGGTCAGACGCTGGAGGTGCCCAGTGACAGCCTGAGCATGGTCGTGCGCGAGCCAGTTGGCGTCACCGTCGGCATCACGCCATGGAACTTTCCCATCCTCATGGCGGCGTGGAAGCTGGCACCGGCGCTGGCGGCGGGCAATGTGATGATTCTCAAGCCAGCGACTGTCTCGCCGCTTACGAGCCTGGAGCTGGCGAAGATTTTTGCCGAAGTCGGGGTGCCTGCAGGTGTGTTCCAAGTTGTCACTGGCGCCGGCGGGGAGATCGGCGATTATCTGGTGAAGTCGCCGCACGTCGACATGGTCGCCTTCACCGGCAGCGTCGAGGTAGGTAAACACATCATGCGCGATGGCGCCGAGACGGTGAAGAAGGTCGGTCTTGAGCTGGGTGGCAAGAGCCCCAACATCGTGTTTGAGGACGCCGACTTCGAGGCTGCGATCGACGGCGTGCTGATCGGCATCTTCGCGGGCACCGGCGAGGTCTGCTCCGCTGGCTCGCGGGCGGTTGTGCAGCGTTCAATCTATGACCGGTTCGTCGGTGAACTCGTTTCACGAGCGATGGCGATCAAGGTCGGTCCGGCGCTGGACGAAGACAGCGAAATGGGACCACTGGTAAGTCAACAGCAGCTCGCCACAGTCGAGAAGTACGTGCAGATCGGCCTCGATGAGGGGGCCAGGCTGGCTACCGGAGGTCATCGCCTCGGCGAAACTGGTTTCTACTTCGAGCCGACAATCTTTGTCGACGTCGACAATAAAATGCGCATAGCTCAGGAAGAGATCTTTGGCCCGGTCTTGGTCGTCATTCCGTTTGACGCTGAGGAAGAGGCGATCAAGATCGCCAACGACACCATTTACGGTCTCGCCGGGGCGGTGTGGACGAAAGATGTGACGCGGGCGATGCGTGTGATCAAGAAGATTCGCGCCGGGATCACGTGGGTGAATACGTATCATCCGACGTATAGTGAGGCTCCCTGGGGTGGCTTCAAGCAGAGTGGCATCGGTCGCGAACTGGGCACCTATGGACTCGACGAATACAGCGAACTCAAGCAGATCAATATCGACTTGACCGACAAGCCGCTAGGCGTGTATCAGCACGGCAAGCAGTCAGATGCGACCGAGGCAGCGAACGTACTCGAGTTCAGACCGTTCCAGATTCAGACCCATGACGAAGACAAGGTCGATGAGTGGGTTACCTTCTGCAAGAACTGTCGTTGACAGAGGCGCCGCGGCGCTGAAACGCAGCGCGCCGCGGCGCCGCAAGGCGTGACGTAGCGACGCCGCCGGTCATGCCTCATGCTGGCAGGCGACGGCGGCGGTGCGGCGAACCTGTGATGGAACAGGGCAACGGGCGCACACCGCGGTCGGCCTGGGATGCGTTGACGAATGGAGAGATCGGTGGACGAGGAAGCAGTCGGCGGAACTGATTTGGCGCGCGGCGCCGTACACGTGAGTGAGCGTATCGCCGCGGGGCTTACGTTGACGGGCCCTTACGGCAGCGGTGAGTCCCTGGTCGTGCTCAGCCCCTGGGACGGCACGCAGCTCGCGACCATGGCGACCTGCACGCTGGCCGAAGCCGACGTAGTGCTCGATCATGCCCGCTCGGCGTTCGCCAGCTGGCGCTGGACGCCGGCCTGGAAGCGGGCACAGATTCTCGAGCGCACGTCGCACCTGATCGACGATAATGCGGAGCAGCTGGCACGCATCATTGCTGCCGAGGGCGGTAAGCCACTGAAAGATGCGCGCATTGAGGCCGCTCGCGGGGCATCGACGTTTCGCTGGGCGGCGGAAGAGAGCAAGCGTACCGCCGGTGACCTGATCGAGATGGATGCCGATCCATCAGGCGAGAATCGCTTTGGCTGGACGGTTCGTGAGCCACGCGGCGTCATCGTCGCCATCTCGCCCTTCAACTTTCCCCTCAACCTGGTGGCGCACAAGCTGGCGCCGGCGCTGGCGACGTCCAATGTCGTCATCCTTAAGCCGGCCTCGTCGACGCCGCTGACCGCCCTGCGGCTGGCGGAGCTGCTGGCCGAGGCTGGCCTGCCGCCCGACGTCTTGCAGGTCGTCGTCGGTCCGGGATCGACGCTGGGCAACAAGTTCGTCAAAGACGACAGGGTCAACATGGTGACGTTCACCGGCAGTCCGCCGGTCGGTCGTCAGATCGCCAGCGACGCGGGCATGAAGATGGTCACTCTCGAACTGGGCAACAATTCGGCGACGATCGTCGACGAGGACGCCAACCTCGAGTTGGCCATGCAGCGTATCGTTGCCGGTGGATTCGCCAACTCGGGGCAGGTCTGCATCAGCGTGCAGCGGGTGGTGGTGCACGAGAAGGTCTATGACGCGTTCATGGCCAAGCTGCTGCCGGCTGTCGCGGCGCTGCGTGTCGGCGATCCCCTGGACGAGAAGACCGATGTGGCCACACTGATCAACTCTGGTGAAGTGGAACGGGTTGAGGCCTGGGTACAGGAGGCGATTGATCAAGGAGCGAAGCTGGCGACCGGTGGGGTCGGGCCGGACGGTCACCTGCTGCCGACGGTGCTCACGGACGTGACGCGCGACATGAAGGTTTGTGCTCGCGAAGTCTTCGGCCCCGTGCTCGCCGTGCTCAAGGCGCGCGACCTCTGCGAAGCGATTGATATCAGCAACGACAGCGACATGGGTCTGCAGGCTGGCGTCTTCACAACTGATTTGAACAAGGCAATGTACGCAGCCAAGCATCTTGAGGTCGGCGGGGTTATGATTAACGAGGTGCCGACGTTCAGGGTTGACCACATGCCCTACGGTGGCATCAAGGGTTCGGGTATGGGTCGCGAAGGTGTGCGCTACGCGATCCGCGAGATGACCGAACTCAAGATGATCGCCATCCGCGAGATGGATTGGCAGACGGGCGGACCGCCGATTGACGCTTGCCGGCGCGAGCCGATGGGTCCCTGAGGCAACGGGCTCGGACCGGCAAGCGGCCACTCGCCCCAGCGAGACTCGGGCGAAGGCTGGGAGCCCCGAGGAAAGGAGGTAGCAAAACAGTGATTGACTTACGAGGTGAGGTGTCCTAGGCGCCTCGCCGAGAACACCGTAGAAACACGAGCGGGGCGGCACCGACGGGTGCCGCCCCG
>JBKQWK010000121.1:0-8146 GCA_052139595.1 Thermoleophilia bacterium
CGTCATCAACCACTGCGCGTAGACGGCTTCCTCTGGCCAGCTGCACCGCGCTCTAAACGACAACAAGAGGTCCGTAACAACCCGCCCCCAGGCGGCAAAGTCAGTATGTTCGAGGATCCATCCGCGCGCACGGGTTCACCCAGATAAGCGAGACGCCGGGGTCAGCACCGACCATGCCGACCAGATGATCCAGTAGCCAATAAGATTCGTTCCGCCTACTGTGAACCGCAGCCGCCGGCCATCAATGAGCGTGTGCTGGGCGAACCGCTTCTGCTTGAGACCGAGCGCTCCAGATAGGCACAGCCGAGTGTGCAGTCAGTGATGGTCAATGCCAACCGCGCCGTACCCCAGTAGGTAGCCGCGCTGCCAGGTCACGTCCCGTCAACGCCGTTTGCGCGACTGATTGAAATCCACGACCATCTCGACTCGAACAGGTACGGAACCACGCGGACCACTGCGTCGACGTCGCCCAGTGAATCATGGGCCTGCTTGTGCGTGCTTGTGCGGCTGGCCGAAACAGTAGGTATGCAGTTCGGCCAGAGTCGGGCACTTGTAGCCATGGCCACTCGCACATGGAAGCCGGCAGAGTTCGATCGTAGCCTTCATTGTGCAGAAACCGACAGCATCATCAAACGGCAGCTGAACGCCGACGTGATAGGCCTCACAGCGCATGACAGCCCCGTCAAACTGGCCAGCCCCGCCACCTCGCTCACTTTCATGGCCGTTTCTTTCGTCGCCGCAGTCCTCGCAGTCCTCCCTTCCAGAGTGATGATAGACAGTGACGTTACGTCATGGTCAAACGCTGCGCGTGTTGTGACCGCCCAGTGGGTACCAACAAGCCGTCATGGTGATTTTCTGGCTTGTTGTACTCGTTCTGGTCGTGATCGCCGTTCTGCTGCCGGTGGCGCAGCGCCGCCAGCAGCTACGGCGGCGGCGCGCTCTGTTGCGCGCGTTCGAGAAAGAACGCGGCTCACGGGTGATCACGCTGATCCACCGCCAGGAGGGCATCAGCCTGCTCGGCTTCCCGCTGGGGCGGTACATCTCGATCGAAGACTCCGAGCAGGTCCTGCGTGCCATTCGCCTGACGCCGGCCGATCTGCCGATCGACCTCATCCTGCACACCCCCGGCGGTCTGGTGCTGGCCAGTGACCAGATCGCTTACGCCCTGCGTCGTCACCGCGGTCCGGTGACGGTCTTCGTGCCGCACTACGCAATGTCTGGCGGCACGCTGGTAGCTCTGGCGGCGGACAAGATCGTCATGGATCGCGATGCCGTTCTGGGCCCCGTTGACCCCCAGCTGGGCGGCCTGCCGCACGGCTTCTGGCCGGCCGCCTCGATCCTCAAAGCGCTGCAGACCGACAACCCCAACCGCAGCGACGAAACGCTGATTCTCGGTGACATGGCAGGCAAAGCGATTGCCCAGGTGCGCGAGACGGTCAGCGAGCTGCTCACGCCGGCGCTGGGCAACGCCAAAGCGGACGAACTCGCGTCCCTGCTCAGCGAGGGAACCTGGACCCACGACTTTCCCATTCGTCTGGACTACGCCCGTGAACTTGGCTTGCCAGTCAGCGACGAGATGCCGGCAGCGATCTACGACTTGATGATGCTCTACCCACAGCGGGGCCGACGACCATCGGTCGAGTTCGTCCCCGGCACGTACCCCGAGCCGGATGCACCGAAAAAGGATTGACCGTGACGGCCGCGTAATTGACCGTGGCCGCGGCGAGAGACGCTGGTCTGAACCCGTACCGTGCGAAATCGTTACACAGTGATTGTCAACGGGGAGTACACTACTGATGGGAGTACCAAAGGAGGCGCAATGACAGTACGCGCTTACACCTGTCAGCAGTGCGGCTACCTGTTTAAAGCCGACTCCGTCATATTTAGCAGCAAATCTGACCTGATGTGCCCGGCGTGCGGCAGCATCGACCTGCTCATGGACTTCGATGTCCCGTCACCATCGACCATCAGGACGGCTGCAGACGCGGCGAAGACGACAGATCGTCGGTTCACGCCCAAGGCTGGCTGAGCTGCTGCTTGCCGCCCAAAGCCGGCTGAGCTGTTCCTTACCCAACCCGACTTCTCATCGCCCATGACGGCGATGAGTCGTCTTCTCGTCATCATGGACTTCGACGGCACGATTACCACCGGCGACTGTCTCGACAGCGTGCTGCGACGCCACACACAGGGCTGGCCGGGCATGCTCGAGCGAGTCGCCCGGCTCGAGATCGGGCGCGTGCAGGCCCTGAAGCAGCAGATCGGCGAGCTGCACCTGCCGCGCCAGCAGGTACTGGCCGAATTCGCTGCCGCGGCGGCCGTCAGGCCGGGCTTCGGCAGCTTTTTGCAGTGGCTGGTGGCTGGCGGCAGTCGCGCCGCCGTCATCAGTCTCGGCTTCACCGAAGGCATCGCCATGGTCTGGCAACGAGAGTCACTGCCACCGGTCCGTGTGTATGGCAGCGAGCTGCGCAGCACCGGCATCAACCTGGAGATCGACGTCAGCGACGCCTTGAGCGACTGCCCGACCTGCGGTCGTGGCGCCTGCAAGGGTCAGATCGTGCGCGACCTGCGCCGTGCCGGCGACTTGGTCGTCGCCTGCGGCGACGGCACCGCCGACATCTGCATGGCGCGCGAGGCCAATCTGACCTTTGCCCGCGGCAACCTGGCGGCCGCCTGTGAACGCGAGCACCTCGTCTGGCAACCGCTGAGCGACTTCAACGCCGTGCGCGCTGCTCTGAGCACCTGGCTGGCAGCGCAATCCACTCTGCCGCCCTCAGACGTCGGTTACTAACAGCCCTTCAAGCTCATCGAGAAACCGCCGCTGCGCCGGAACAATCATTTCGCGAGCGGCGGCGAGGGTAAAGAATGCCGCTCGGTCGACTTCGGGATACTCCTGCATGCGCCCCGACCGCGGCGGCCACTCCATCGTGAAAGTGATGCTCGTAGCCGTGGTCGGATCGCAGTCGCCGGCAAACGCCCAGGCGCGAATGATCTTGTGATTGCGATACTTGACGGCGCCGAGCGGCAGATAGGGGCCCTGTGGTGTGAAGCCGGTTTCTTCGCCAAACTCGCGGCGGGCCGCATCCAGGCAGTCTTCGCCCGGCTCAACCTGGCCTTTAGGGATGCTCCAGGCGCCTCGGTCGCGGCGGGCGCCGTAGGGGCCACCGGTGTGGACGAGCAAGACCTCGACACCGGCCTCACTACGGCGATAGAGCAGCAATCCCGAGCTAATGATCGGCATGACCTGTTTCCTCGCTGACATCAGTCCGTGTCTGCCGGCAGCGAAGCATCACAGCCAGTTCGTGCACCGTACGAAAGTCCCTCGTCCCCGACATGGCAACAGCCTACATCAGCGGGCCGGCAGCATGCAGCCGAAGCGCGACATTAAGAAATGTGGAGTATGTTAGTCTGCTTTGACCACCGGGTACGTGCCGTCAAAGGCACTCGCCAATTTTTGTCGACCGCATGACGGACGCGTCACGGGTCCGCCTCCCCATCCGGTATAGACTGCAACACCAAATTTTCCGCCGAGGAGTCGCATATGTTCGCTATCGACAGACGCATGAAGATACTGACCCTGGGGGCAATGTGCTTTGCCCTCTTCATGGCCATGCTCGACAACACCGTCGTCAACGTTGCTTTGCCCAAGATCCAGACGCACTTCGGCTCCGGTGTCTCCGGACTGCAGTGGATCATCAGCGGCTACACCCTGCTGTTTGCCAGTCTCATGCTCACCGGCGGCACTCTAGGTGATCTTTTCGGCCGCAAACGCACCTTTCTCTATGGTCTGACCATCTTTACCGCCGGCTCGCTGCTGGCCGGTCTGGCGCCATCGCTGACCGTGCTGATCGGCGCCCGTGCCATCCAGGGCCTCGGAGCGGCGGCACTCCTGCCGGGGACCTTGTCGATCCTTACGCAGACGTTTCAGGAGCCCAAGGAGCGGGCGCAGGCGATCGGCATCTGGGCCGGCATCTCCGGAGTTGCTCTGGCTGCCGGCCCGATCGTCGGCGGCGCCCTCGTCGACAGCTTCGGCTGGCAGAGCGTCTTCTTTCTCAACATCCCTATCGGCATCATCGCCTTCTTCGTTGCTTCACGCGTGGTGCACGAGTCGAAGAACCCCGAAGGACGCCACCTCGACCTCTCTGGCCAGGCGCTGGCGATCGTCGGCCTGGGCTCGTTGACCTACGCCCTGATCGAGGCCAATAACAAGGGCTGGGGCTCGCCCCTGATCATCTCGCTGTTCGCTGTCGCGGTCGTGGCGACGGCCGGCTTTCTCTGGGTCGAGCTGCACAGCACCAGTCCGATGCTGCAGCTCTCGTTCTTTCGCAACCGCACCTACGCTGCCGCGGCCACCGTCGCCGGCCTCGTCAGCTTCGCCATGTTCGGCATCTTCTTCTTCCTGACCCTCTTTCTGCAGAACGTGCAGGGTTACTCGGCCCTGGGCATGGGTGTGCGCTCGCTGCCGATGACAGGGGCGATCATTCTCACGGCGCCGCTTGCCGGCCAGATCGCCAGTCGCGTCGGCTCACGCGTGCCAATGACGATTGGTCTGTCGCTGATCGGCATCGGCATGCTCCTGATGCAGCGCATCACGCCCGACATGCCCTATAGCAGCTTGTGGTGGAACCTGATGATGATGGGTATCGGCATGGGTCTGGTGATGACGCCGATGACGGCCGCCGTGATGTCGGCCGTGCCCAGGGCACGCGCCGGCATGGCGTCGGCAACGACGAACGCTAGCCGCGAAGTCGGCGGCGTGTTTGGCATCGCTCTGCTGGGCGCCGTCGTTACCCACTGGTTCTCGAAGGACCTGCACCACGCCTTAACGCACGTCGCGCTGCCGGCACAGTACAGAGCTCAGATCATTACCCTGGCTGGGCACGGTGGCGGTACGGCGGCGGTAGCGACGCCCAAAGGCGTCAACGCCGCCGCCCTGCATCACACGATCGACACCGCCTTCGTCAACGGCATGCACGCCGCCTTCTGGGTGTCGGCGGTGGCTCTGCTCGCCGGTGCCCTGCTGACGGCCGTCTTCGTGCACGGTGGCGTGCCGGCGGCCGAAGGCGAAACCGGGCACAAGGCTGCCGGCACAATGGCCGGAGCTATGGCCGGCGGGCAGTCGGCAGCCCTGGGCGTGACCGGTGGCAACGGGCCACGGCCTGCTGCGCCAGTGCCGCAGACCGTGGCCGAAGGGTTCGCCGCTCACCCGCCGCGCCACGGCGCCGATGAGCGCACCTGAAGTTCACGACAACGCAACGGTGATGGTAACCCACGGGATCGCACCGAAGCGGCGGTGGCGAAGCGCCGCTGAGATCGCAGCGGCACGGCGAAGACGAATGCGCCTGCGCGATCGCGACCATGATGGTCGTCGCGGTCGCGCAGGGTAATCCTTACCGCCAAATACGCTGGCAGGTGTAGTCGACAAGCCGCCTCGACGAGCTTGCGCTACTTGTGTTTCGGCTTCCGGTGCACCGGCAACATGACGGGAAGCCGGCGAGTGCAAACGAGCCCAGCCGGTAAACTGGCATAACCGTTGCCTGACGGCCGCAAAAGGCCCGAGGTGAACAATGAGATCTCATCCGTTTCGGCAGCTTGCCTCATTAGCATCGCTGCTCATTCTGACCGCAGCGGTGGTCGGCGTCCTTCCTGCCGCCGCACAAGCCAAACTACAGCCACTTCAGACCAGCACCAACGCTCGCTTGACGGCACTTCTGATGACCGGTGCCGTCAGCTCCGGTGCAACTAACATCGCGGCGAATACCGTACCTAGCCGGCCGGCCGGAGTTAATGCGCCTGTCGGCGGCAGTGTCGTGCTCGTCGGCGGCCGCGGACTCGTGCAGCCAAGAAACGCTGCCGGCACGACGAGCCCGATCATCGTCGTCGTTGGCGGTCTTGCACTGGCCGCCATTCTTGCCGCCATCGTTATCGCCACAGAGAGAGACGTTCGTAAGCCGCGGCCGCAGCCGCAGGCGAAACCACAGCTCAGGTCGATCAGCGGCCAACCGTCGAGTGAGAGCGAGGACGAGCGCCCGCGCAAGGCCGCGTGACCACGAGCGACAGAAGCCCCGATCGCATGGCCCCGATCGCATCTGCCGGCGCTCTTCAGGCGACGAAAGCAGACCTGAGGAGCGCCGGTGGACGTCATCAGCACGCCGTGACCGGCTAGCCTCGACCGGGCGATTCGCCCGGCGCTCGTTCGGCAACGAGTTGCAGCAGGATGCGCTGAAAGATAGTGGGGACCGGCGATAGCCGGTCCCCACTGCCTTCAAGCCTTCCGTTGTTCAGTCCCGGACGACTCCGGCAACTGACGACCAGCAGCCTCACACGGCGCAGCCGGTCGCACCGTGCTTGCTGAAGTACTTCTGGTGATAGTCCTCGGCCCGCCAGAACGTCATCACCGGCACGATCTCAGTCACAATCGGCCGCCGAAAGCGGTCCTCTTCGCTCAGTTTCTGCACCAGAGCACGCGCCGCTTGCTCCTGCTCCACCGTCTCGTAAAACACAACCGAACGGTATTGCGAGCCACGGTCCGGCCCCTGCCGGTTGGGCGTTGTTGGATCATGCATGGCGAAGAACTCAGCCAGGAGCTGCTCATACGTGATGAGCGCCGGGTCGTACTCAAGGCGCACCGCCTCGGCGTGCCCCGTTTTGTCTGAGCAGACCTGTTCATACGTTGGATCGGGCGTCGTGCCGCCGATGTAGCCAACCTCCGTTGAGCGCACACCCGGCAGCTCGGCAAAGCGCGACTCCACGCCCCAGAAGCAACCGGCGGCAAATGTTGCTGTCGCCATGTTCATCATCCTCTCTTCGCTCTACCTGGCGCCGCTGCGCGGGCCGGCCCTCTTCACAACGTCTGGGGCGCCCGCCGCGCGAGCCGGCAGGATTCGTCAGCGCCGGCCAGCTTGAAACTCCATCATCCACTGCGGGTAGAGGCGCCGCGGTTGGGTCGGGCCGGCTAGGCGCTCAAGCTCGTCCGGTGTCAGTTCGAGATCGGCCGCCGCCAGATTATCGCTTAGCTGATCGACGTTGCGTGCTCCGACGATGACGCTGGTCACGCCCGACTGCTGACGCAGCCAGGCCAGCGCAACCCGAGCCATGCTCACGCTCCGTTCGTTCGCCACCGCCTCCAGCGGCGCCAAGGCCGCACTGGCTTCTGGCGCCAGCGGCGGGAAATCAAACTCATTGCGCCGGCCAACCTCCGGTGCTCCGGCGCGGTACTTGCCCGACAGATAGCCACCGCTGAGCGGCGACCACGGAAGCACGCCCAGGCCTTCCTCGCGGCAGAGCGGCAACAACTCATGCTCCAGATCGCGAGCCACAAGCGAGTAATACGCCTGCAGAGAAACGAACTGCGCCCAGCCATGTTGCCGAGCGAGCCCCAGAGCCTTGGCAATGCGCCGTGCCGGCAGGTTGGAGACGCCGATGTAAAGCACCTTGCCGGCGTGCACCAGATCGTTGAGCGCCGCCAGCGTCTCTTCGAGTGGTGTCTCCTCGTCAACGCCGTGGATCTGATAGAGGTCGATATAGTCGACGCCAAGGCGCCGCAGACTGTTGTTGCAGGCCTCGATAATGTGTTTACGCGAGAGACCGCGATTGTTGACATCGCCCGTCCCCGCGTCGGCCGCATCGCTCATCGTGCCCCGTACTTTAGTGGCAATGACGACACTTTCGCGCGCCGCTCCGGTCGCGCGCAGAGCCGCGCCGAGAATCTGCTCCGACTCACCCCGTGAGTACACGTCGGCTGTGTCGAAAAAATTCACGCCGGCGTCGAGCGCCAGGCGCACGAGTTCCGTCGCTCCCTCTTGGGCGAGAACGCCAATGTTGCGAAATCCCTGGCCGAAGGTCATCGTGCCCAGACAGAGATCCGAGACCTTGAGGCCGGTCGTGCCGAGTCGGCGGTACCGCACAGCAATCACTCCCTTTTCTGGTCGCCGACCACCGACGACAGGCGTGCTGTCGGGTGGTGGGCTGGGTTGTCAGAGGAGTTGTGTCCCAACGGCGGCCAACGCAGACACGGCGCCGGCCACACTGGCCCGGCGTGCGCGACGCGCGACGCGCTTGCCCGCTGCTGCGACGCCAGCCTGATCCTGCGCCCACCGCAAGAGGAGCGAAAAAAAGAGGCGGCCCCGCCCGGCTTTCGCCGGGCGGG
>JBKQWK010000122.1:0-9663 GCA_052139595.1 Thermoleophilia bacterium
CCGGTCACTCGCCGCGTGCCGCAGTTGTAAACGCCGGCCGAAAAGGTCAACACTGAACACGGTATCTTAGCTGCTTGTTTGACCTCTTTCCAGGGCCCTGCGGCGGGGCTCTTGTGAGCCGGTTTCGCCGACGATCCCGAGACGATCACGGTCACCATTACGCTGGCCTAAAAGGCAACAGCGTTTGCACCGGACTACGTGACCTGCCGTCGTCGCAAAAGAGGCCAGTATGCTGGTATGAATGAAGAGGTGCCGGCGGGATGCCGACGTCGCTCCAGCCTTCCGGCGACTTACCTCTTATCGAAACTCGCCTCGACCATGACAATCTCGTCATCGGTGAGGCCGAAAAGCTGATAAACAAGCATGTCCACCCGATTCTCCCACCGCGCCCTGGCGGCGATCGCAGCGACTGCGAAGTGACAGGGTCTTGCAGGCGTCGGCGGCCAACCCCTGCAAAGAGAAGGCTCGGCGAAAGGCCGAACCGGTAACGAGATCTCTGCCGGGGGTGAGGTTGCGCCGGTCGTGGCCGCGCAGGGGGGGTGCGCTTGTGGCCACGGCACGTGAGGGCGGTTCTGGTTACCCTCACCCGGCGCTTCCTCACTCCGGCAACTTTGCGTCAATTGTGCGAAAGCAGTGCTTCCTGACCGGGGCCAGAAGGGGCAGCGGCACGGTCAAAGAAGCCGTGCAGTCGCGGCGTAAGCTTCAGGTAGAGCACGAGGAGCATGATCTGAAAGATCGGCATCGTTGCTGCTGGGACCGCCACCAGGGGTGAAAAGGCCATGGCAGCGATGGCCACGGCGGTGCCGTTGTTCTTACCGGTCGAAGCGAAAACGACGGCCATATGGTCGCGGTAGGAGAGATGGCGCCAGCGGTCGACGAAGGTCACAAGGAGCAGCGTCAGGCCGGTGAAGAGCGCGTTGGGGACCAGCAAGAGCAGAACCGTCGACCACTTCGCCAGAAGCATGTTTGTCTTCGAGAAGAAGATCAGGAAGACGATCGCGAACATGGCCAGCATTGACAGCGAAGCGAGCAGAGGCTGCAGGCGCTTCACGATCTGTTCACCGCGCGCTCGGGTGAGAAACCGGCGAGTTAAGTAGCCGAGAATCATCGGGGCGATCAGCACGGTGACGATTGAGGTCAAGAGAGAGCTCATCGGCACGGGCACGTGGTAGCGGGCGGCGAAGATACTCATCCACAGGGGAACCGCACCGACCGAGAGCACGAAACTGGCGGCGACAATGACGGTGGCCAGTTCGATGTCACCGGCGGCCAGGCCGGTGTAGGCGATGCTCATGCTGGTGCAGGGCACGACCATGACGAGCAAGAAGCCGAGCGAGAGCATCGGGTCATGCAGAAGCAGGCGGGCAAGGACGTAGCCGACAAGGGGCGCCCAGATGAAGTTGAAGGCGAGGCCCAGTGCCAGAGCCTTGAGTTTGCGACCTGCTTTGGCCAGAGCGTCAAAGCGAACGTTGACCATCATTGGATAAATGATGAGGAAAACGGCAATCGTGGTCAGGGTGCCGAGTTCACCGCCATGCGCTTTGGCCCATGTTTCAGACGGATAGCCAATTGCCAAAGCGACGACCATGACGGAAACCGTGTAGACGAGCAGCCAGCGATTGAGGTGACGTTGCAGTGATTGCATGATCCCTCCCACCACGAACAACAGTAACAATTTATATAAATTACTGTATATCACATGTCAACAGGGGTGAAACCTTATTTGTGAAAGCTGATGCGGCAGGTATCGGAGAACGGCGGATGGCGCGGCCGCCAACCCGCCGCTGAGACCGACCGCTGGCCGCGACGGCCGGCGCGGTGGCGAACGGTGAGCGTCAGCCGTGGATCAGCTGAGGCAGGCACTTCACACACACCCAGATGCTGTCGCCCTGTGAGCGGGCAGGGAACAGGATCGCCTCAGTCTCGCTGCGGCCGCAGTTGAAACAGGTCTGGGTGATGACTTGCTTGGTGGCGAGCTTTTCCGCGGCCAGGCTCGCGGCGAGTTCTTCGTCGAACTCGGGCACATCGCGCTTCTCGACAGTGAGCGCTCCCTCTGGGCAGACGGCCAGACAGAAGCCGGCTCCGTCGCAGAGTTCCTCCTTCATGACCCTGGCTTTGCCGTTGACGATCTCGATCGCGCCTTCGACACAGGGCGTAACACACAGGCCGCAGCCGGTGCAGAGGTCCTCGTCGATCTTGACAATGCTGCGTACTGCCATATGAATCTCCCTCTTTGGTGTGCCGGACGCGAGTGGCGTCAGACAATAGATTGCTGTGATTCGGCATCAGGTGGAGACTGCTCGCACCCCGCCTCAGATGAAGGCCGCTCCCGCGTGGCGCGGCGGCATCATTGCACTCTTGCGATAGTGTAAATATAACGGCCACGGTGGTGATTGTCTTTGACTTACGTCAAGACGCGTTGGCTGGAGCGTCAGCTCCACGGTCAGCTCGGGCGTTAACTCCGAGGTCAGCTCCGACGTCAACGCGAACGTCAGCGCATGTGCCCCGTGAGGTTCATGGTCGTAACAAAGTCACTTCACAAGATCTTCACAGGTGGCGAGGATACTGTTGTAAACAGCGGACCCGACTCGCTGGTTAGGCTCGCTGATCAACAGAAAGGATGAACTATGTACTTCGGTCGCATGCATGAAGTCGGTTGGGGCGGCGGATGGGAAGTGTTGATGATCATCGGCATGGTCGCATTCTGGATCCTTGTCGTCGCCGTCGTTGTGGCGGTGATCCGCGGCGGCTGGGGCTGGGGTTCGCGATCGCCGCGACCGTCGCGGTCGGCGATGGCGCCACCGCCGGCGCCGACAGCAGTCAAGCCGCCCGAATCGGCGCTCGACATTCTCAAGCGCCGTTACGCCGCCGGCGAAATCGACAAGGCGGAGTTCGACGCCAAAAAGCACGATTTAATGGAGTGACCGACGCGTGATCCGGCGGGGTGCAGCTGCACCCCGCCGCTGCGCATTGGCGGCGACAAGCCCCGCCGCCGCGCCGGCCGACGCAGTGGTCCTCGGCCGTCGCTAGAGGCCGACGTGCTGAGCGAGGTGGTCGAGTGCCGCTGCCGCTAGGATCGTAATGTTGTTGCCCTCGACGGCAATCGTGCCGGCGCGGACGAGCTGGTTGAGGGCCCGACTGAGGGTCTCGGGCACGGTGCCGAGGCGAGCTGCCAGCTCCTGCTTGCTCGTCGGTAAGGTCAGTACGTGGGTTTGGCCTTGACGCA
The DNA here is from genome assembly GCA_052139595.1 of Thermoleophilia bacterium. Classification (GTDB taxonomy): domain Bacteria; phylum Actinomycetota; class Thermoleophilia; order UBA2241; family UBA2241; genus JBKQWK01. Next base: position 3,227 of record JBKQWK010000122.1, read on the forward strand.
TCTCCTGACTGATGAGGTAGCGAGCCAGACGTGCCGGCACCGGCAGCAGTAATTCCTCAACACGCTGGTTGAGCATCACCATGAGATTGGCCATGGCACCCAGAAGGGCGATGGCGATCTCGGGTTCGGCGGTCAGCACCTGGCGAAACTCGGCGACATCAAAGCGGTAGAGGGCGGTCTCGCTCATCGTTTCGGTGCTCGCCGGGTAGCGGTCGGTGAACAGCACAGACTCGCCGAACGTTTCGCCGGGATGCACGTGGCGGATGCTGGCCGTGCGTCCATCACGCAAGGATTTGTAGACCTTGACGCTACCGGCCGCGAGCAAGTAGTAGGCGCTCGCCGGCTGACCTTGCCAAAAGATCGGTCGACCTGCCGGCAGACGGAGCGGGTGGGCGACGGCAGCCAGCTTCGCAAGCTGATCGTCGCCGAGGCGGCTGAAGAGGGGCGCTGCTCTGAGATCGTCGCTGATCATCGTTGCGAGTATACCGTGCCGAGTGGCCCGTTTGCCGCGTGCGGTAAGGGTAACTCCGCTGATTGACGGGATTGATGATCGCCCGCCGCAAATGCGCTCGGCTGCCGCAAGTTATGGTCAAACCGGCCGGTTGACGTAGTCCGGCCCGGCCAGCTACCATCGAAACGCTTGGGGATGCCCGCGAGGGCTTCCAAGGGAAGCCGGTGAAAGCCCGGCGCGGACCCGCCGCTGTGACCGGGGACGAACGCCGCAAGTAGTCACTGTCAGCTCGCTGACGGGAAGACGCGGTCAGTAGGACGATCCGGGAGCCAGAAGACCTGTCCCCGAGTGCGCGTCGACGATGCCTTGCGTGGTAACCAGGGCAGCGCGGCGCGTGCTGTGGATTCGAATACGGGAATCCCGGGCCGAACGTAGTTTCGGTCCGGGATTTTTTGTTGTTCGAACTCGAAAGGCGGTGTGTTGTGCAGAAGCCGGGCAGCCAGGGGAGCGTCGGGTTGGCCGAGCCTCTTGCCGTGGCGCCGCATGTTCGTCGACTTGCTTGGCGGCGCGGGCAGCGCTGGCTGGGTCGCCTTGCCTTGCCCCTGATCCTGTTCGCCGCCGTTACGGCACTGGTCGAGGGCATCGTGCGCTTAACTCACGTAGCTGCCTTCGTCTTTCCGCCACCTTCGGCAGTCCTCGCCGAGCTGGCCCGCGAGCCGGGGCTCTACGCGCGCAATGCTCTGGTGACCATGTATGAAGCTGGTGCCGGGCTCGGTCTGGGTGCCGTGGTGGCACTGCTGTTTGCCGCTGCGGCTCTGCACTCGCGTCTGCTCGACCGCCTGCTCACACCACTCGTCGTCGTCTCGCAAACGGTGCCGGTGATCGCTCTGGCGCCGCTGCTGGTCTTGTGGATTGGCTACGGGACCATGCCGCGGGTGATCATCTGCGCTCTGATTGCCTTCTTTCCCATGGCCGTTACCGCTCTGCAGGGATTTCGCTCGACCGACCCGCAGCTGCTCCTGTTGCTGCGCTCGGTTGACGCGCGTCGCTGGGACGTCTTCTGGCGGGTACGTGTGCCCGGGGCGGCACCTTTCCTGGCGGCTGGCTTGCGCACCGGAGTTACGTTGAGCCTCGTCGGCGCCGTCGTTGCCGAGTGGACCGGCTCGGACAGTGGGCTGGGCTACCTGGTGCTGAGCGCGAACGCCCGCCTGGCAACCGCGCAGGCGTTCGCCGCCGTCCTCGTGATCACCCTGCTCGGCCTTCTTGCTTACGGCGCCGTCGTCGTGCTCGAACGACGGCTTTGCTGGTGGACTTCTGCGCTCACGAATCCGCAAACACGACAGACGAAAGGATCCGCATGAGATTGATTGCAGACAAGAGGACGCTGGTACAGATGGCGGTCGCCGGCCTGATCGCGCTGGTCGTGCTGGCGGCGGCGACGGGCTGCGGTGGCTCCGCCGGCTCAGCGGCAGCAGTCGCGCCGGCGGCGACCAGCGCTGCCGCGGCAGCCGCCGCGGGGACCAGGCCGGAGGTGGCCAAGGTCGACCTGATCATGGACTGGGAGCCGTGGGTACTCGATATTCCCATTGACGTTGCTCAGGCCAAGGGGTACTACGCGGCCGCCGGCCTGACGGTATCGCAGACGCTGCCGTCGCAAGCGACAGATGTAGTCAAATTCGTCTCGACCGGCAAGTCTCAGTTCGGCCTTTACTACGCCCCCGACATTCTCACCAGCGCGGCCGAGGGAGCGCCCGTTCTCTCGATAGGCAGCCTCATGAGTCATGCGCCGGTTGGGCTGGCGATGGCCCCCGGTGTGCAGGCGAGCAAGCCGTCGGACCTGATCGGCAAAGTGGTTGGTGTGCCGTTGATCCCGTCCACACGGGCCTCTTTCGCCTCGTTGCTGAAAGCTGGTGGCGTAAATCCCAATGACGTCAAGGTGGTCGACCCCGGCTATGACCTGGTGGCGCCGCTGCTGGCTGGTACATTGCAAGCCGTGGCGGTGACTCAATTCGGCGAACTCGTGCAGGCCGACGCTGCCGGTCACAAGCTGGTGTACATGGACTTTCGCCAGTGGGGTACGCCCGACTATGCCTTTCTCAACATGGTTGCCAACCGTGCCTTCGCCGAGAAGAATCCCAACACCGTGCGTGCCTTCGTCAAGGCGACGCTGGCCGGTCTCACCTACGCTGCTCAGCATCCGCAAGAGGCTGTTGACATTTACGTTGCCCGCCATCCCGAGCTGAAGAAGGGTCTGCTCCTGGCGCAGTGGCGGGCGGCCCTGCCGTCAATGGCGACCGCCGGTGCCGAGCCGGCCGGCTGGCAGAACCTGCAGTCCTGGGGCAAGCTCAACAGCTGGCTCGTGCAGGGCGGATTGCTCAGCAAACCGGTTGCCGTGAATACCGTTGTGACCAATCAGTACCTGCCAGCGCCGTGAACATCGTCGACCAAAAGCCTGCGGGTGTAACCGGTCGCGCGCGCGACAGCGGCGGGTCGGAGCAGGCCGGCGGGGGGCCGCAGCGCAGCGACGCCGCCGGTCAGGCGCGAGCCGGCGCCGCGGCCGTGACTGTGCGCGGTCTCGACGCCGGCTACGGCGAGCGGCCGGCGGCAGCGCCGATTCTGGCCAGTCTCAACTTCACGCTGACTTCCGGCTCTCGCCTCGCGGTCGTGGGCAAGAGCGGCTGCGGCAAGAGCACCCTGCTGCACGTGCTGGCCGGCTTGCTGGCGCCGACGGCCGGCGAGGTACGGGTCGACAACCTCGTCGTTGCCGGTAGCGACCCCGACGGATCGGGCCGGTCGAGCTGCCGATCGGGTCACGCCGCCTATATGTTTCAGCAGGATCTGCTCCTGCCCTGGAAAACGGTCCTCGGCAATGCCGTCTTCACCGCCGAGGTGGCGCGCCGAAACCGGCCCGGGGGCGTTCGCTCGGCGGCCGATCTGCGCGCCCAGGCCGGTGTGATCCTGCGCGAGTTTGGCCTCGGATCGGCCCTGAACTCGCTGCCGGCACAGCTCTCCGGAGGCATGCGTCAGCGTGTGGCTTTGGCTCGCACGCTGGTCCTGGGAAGGGGGCTGGTGCTCCTCGACGAGCCGTTCGGCAGTCTCGATGCTCTGACGCGGGCCGAGATGCAGCGCTGGCTGCTCGAGGTCATGGCGGCACATCCGGCCACGTGGGTTCTGGTCACTCACGATGTGCGTGAGGCGGTTCTGCTCGGTGATCGAGTGGCCGTGCTCGCCGGCCAGCCGGCGAGCCTCGCCGGCTGGACCGAGGTGTCCCTGAGCGCAGCAGAGCGGCAAGGCCTTGCCGAGCTGGAAACCGGCGCCGCTGGCGTTGTTGACCTCGACCTCGCGGCGGCGACCATGCGTCGCTTGACCGCGCAGGTACGTGATCAGCTGGCGGAAAGGAGGACGGCGTGAGGGGCGGCGTGAGGGGCGGCATGAAGGACGGCGTGACGGCGGTCAGGTGTGATGCCGATGGCCGGTTTGACCGTCCGCGGCGCCGTGCGCTAGTGTGGAATCAGAGTTTGCCCAGAGCAGGCGGGAAGCCGGTACGAAGCCGGCGCTGCCCCGCAACTGTGACCGCCACGAACGTCGCTCGTATGGCCACTGTCCCGCTGGGATGGGAAGGCGCGGCCAGTAGGATGAAGCGGAAGCCAGGAAACCGCCGTCATGGGTCGCTGCTTCAATGCCTCGAGGGAGGACCGCGGTGCTAGTCAGCGGCATCTGTCATGTCTGATCGTGGTCGGTTCGTTCTCGTGCTCGGCGGCGCCCGCGGCGGCAAGAGCGGCTTCGCCGAACAGCTTGCCGCCGATCTGGCCGCCGCTCACCGCGGCCGAGTCACGTATCTTGCCACCTCGGAGACCAACGATGCCGAGATGGCGGCGCGGGTGGCGGCGCATCGCGCCGCCCGGCCCGCCGCCTGGACGACCGTCGAGTGCCCGCGCGAAGTGCCGGCGGCGCTGCGCGCTCACGCCGCCGGCAGCGACGTCTTTCTGCTCGATTGCGTCACCTTCTGGGTCAGCAATCTGCTCTTTGCCCAGGGCGCCTTTGGCGGTACCGATCCCGGCGACGAGTTTAACTACGACAAGTCGCTGCTGTCGGCCGAGCAGGAGCGGGCCGCGTCGGTGCGGGTGAGCACGGCGATTGACGATCTGCTCGTGGCGCTGACGGCGACGAAGGCAACCCTGGTTGCCGTCAGCAACGAGGTTGGCCTCGGCGTCGTGCCCGAATACCCGCTGGCGCGCCTCTATCGCGACGAGCTGGGCCGTGCCAATCAGCGCCTGGCCGCGGCGGCCGACAAGGTCTATCTCCTGGTTGCCGGGCTGCCGCTCGATCTCAAAGCCCTGACACTTTCCCCCTCGTTTCTGAAGGAGCTTGAACCGTGACTGACTTGCTGTCGCAGACGATAGGCCAGATCCGCCCGCTTGACGTCGATGCTATGCGTGCTGCCGAAGAGCGGCAGATGCAGCTGACGAAGCCGCCCAAAGCACTCGGGCGGCTGGAGTCGATTTCCGTGCGCCTGTCCGGCATCAAGGGGCAGGCGCTGCCCACGCTCGAGCACAAGATGATCGCCGTCATGGCCGCTGATCACGGCGTCGTTGCCGAGGGCGTCAGTGCTTTTCCGGCCGAGGTGACGCCGGGCATGGTACTTAACTTCGCTGCCGGCGGTGCCGCGATCAATGTGATCGGCGGCCTGGTCGGTGCCCGGGTGGTGGTCACCGACGTGGGCGTGAACGCCGACTTGAGCGCTGCCGTCGGCGTGCGTCAGCGTAAGGTACGCATGGGTACGGCCAACATGGCGCAGGGTCCGGCGATGAGCCGTGAGGAGGCGATCCGGGCGATTGAGGTCGGCATCGAACTGGTCGCCGAGGAGTACAGGAATGGTCTCGACATCGTCGCCACCGGCGAGATGGGCATCGGCAATACGACCGCTGCCTCGGCCGTGATTGCGGCCCTCACCGGCGAGCCGGTGGCAAAAGTGACCGGCCGCGGTACCGGGATCAGCAAAGAAGCTCTGCCGGCTAAGGTAGCGGTGATCGAGAAGGCGTTGGCGGTCAACCAGCCCGACGCCGGCGACGCTATCGATGTGCTTGCCAAGGTTGGCGGTCTGGAGATTGCCGCCATGACCGGTGTCTTTCTCGGCGGTGCCGCTCACCGTGTGCCGGTGGTCATGGACGGTTTCATTTCGGCGGCGGCGGCGCTCGTCGCCGTGCGCCTCTGCCACGAGTGCGTCGACTACATTTTGCCCAGCCATGTGAGCATCGAGGTTGGCCACCAGGTCGTGCTCGACGAACTCGGCATGACGCCGCTGTTTGACCTGGAGATGCGTCTTGGCGAGGGTACTGGCGCGGCGCTGGCGATGCTACTGTACGACGCTGCCGCGCGCACCCTGGTCGAGATGGCGACGTTTGCCAGCGCCGGCGTAGCCGGTGATCCCAACGAGGCTGACAGCGACCTGGGTCGCTGAGCTGACCTGCTCGGACGATCTGACGGTGGTGACAGCTGACCATGACGACTTCGCCTACAGGCGACGTTGATCGTGCCGGCCGCGGGTGGCTTGCCACCCGCGGGCGGCACCTGACGCTGGCAGTGACCTTTCTCACCAGTCTGCCGCTGCCGGTGAATGGCGAGGTCGCGCCCGCCGACCTGTCGGCTAGTCTCGGCTGGCATCCGCTCGTTGGCCTTGGCATTGGCGCCGCCGCCTGGGGCGTCTACGCCGGTTTGCTCAGCCTGCTGCCGGCGCTCGTGGCGGCAGCGCTGGTGGTCCTGGCGCTTGAGCTGTTCACGCGCGGTCTTCACCTTGATGGCCTCATGGATACCTTTGACGGCTACTTCAGCGGCGCGCCGCGCGAGCGGGCGCTCGAGATCATGAAGGATAGTCGCGTGGGCGCTATGGGCGTGCTCGGCGCCGTGATGCTGCTCATCGTCAAGGTGGCGGCGCTGGCGGCGCTGACGCGAGCGGGCGCGGCGGCTCCGCTGCTGGCCGGCTGGG
>JBKQWK010000123.1:0-4278 GCA_052139595.1 Thermoleophilia bacterium
CCTGTCGGCGCGCCGCCCCCGTCTGCCTGCCACAGCCGGCGCTGACCCCCGCCGACCGTCCCTCCGGACTGCGAACCTTAGAGTTTGGCGACCTCGAGCATGGCTTTCTGCGCCTGAGCTGTCTTGTACGCGGAATCCATCTCGAGCAGACCACCGGGGAACTCGTAGGTGGGCATGAGCTCCACATACGGATCGGCGCAGAACTCCTCCGGGCAGTGCACGCCGGCCGCGGGGTTGTCTTTGTAGCCCTGCCACTTGCCACTGGCGATGAGTTCCCAGAGGACGACCGGCGTGAAGCCTGTCTGTGCCTGCACGACCTGCTGATCGTACTTCTCGAGGCACTCTTCGTTGTCGGCGATCTGGTAGAGGTAGACCTCGCGCGTCAGTCCGTCTTTTTTGCCCCGGAACCAGGTACCAGCCGCCGTCTTGCCGACGTACCGGCGACCGATCTCCATCGGATCGGGCGCCGCGGCAGCGACGACGTCGCGTGGCGAAACCTCGACTCCACCGACTTTGATCTTCTCCGTCTTATGCAAATTGACGGCTTTGAAGACCTCCATCGCCTGAATGAACTCGTCTCCCAGGGCGTACTTGAAGGTGACTTTCTTCACGCCCTTGAAGAGATGCTTGTTACGTGCGATCTGGATAACCTCTTCATGTTCGACGTGCGCCACCTCGACGGTGCCAATACCCTCCGGTAGCCAGAACGGCTCGGGCTCGGCGAAGGGAACCGTCGTATACCAGCCCTTATCGGCCTCCCAGATAAGGGCTGGGTTGGTGCACTCCTCGATGCTCGTCCAGATTGAGAAGCCGAAGCTGATACCGCTGAAGCCGGGAATCTCGAGATTGCTGCCGTCGCGAATGCCGATCTCTTCGATTTCATCGAACAGGTGGTCGGCGCCGTAGCGAGCGAGAATGTCGGCCATGCCCGGCTCGACGCCGCAGCCGGCCATGGCCAGCAGGCCGCGCTTGGCAAATTCGTCGTTGAGAGCGAATTCGTCGTCCCCGAGCTTCTTGCCGCACTGATGGAAGGGATCGGTCGGGTGAGGCTCGGAGAGCGTCATCGCCGTATCCATGTAATGCACATTCGCCTTCAAGGCAGCCTGCAGCAAGAAGGGGTTAAAGTTCGGCGCAACGGCGTTGAAGATGAGGTCGACGCCGTGCTTCTTGGCCAGAGCGGCGACGTCGTCAGCGTCGCCGGCGTTGACCTTATCGGCCGGAAAGCGCGCTTCACCGAGCTTCTTCGAGATCGACTGTGCCTTGGCCAGATCGTAGTCGGCCATGACGATCGTTTCGAAGATCTCGCCCTGGGGATCCCGGCGCTTGGCAACGGCGGCAGCCGACTCACCAACACCACCGGCGCCCACAATCAGAACTTTCATCAGGGAACTCCCTCCATATCTCTTCTTTCAGGTCCGCGAGCAACGCCCGTGCGGACGGATGCTGATTTTGGCAGCTTAGCGCGCCCGGCAATCGTCGACCATGGCTGAGAGAGGTACCAATGTAGAAAAAAAGGAGCGCCGCTTGGGACATCAAGTCCAATTTGGCTAAATCATACGTTTCAACCTGCGAATGCAACGCCTTACTCGCATCGACGTAACGAATTTCGACGCCACAGCGAGCTAGCATAACTCAGTTAGGGTTCAGTAGCAGCCACAGGCTTCAACGATTCAGCGTCGAGCACGCCGGCTGAATGTACGTAGCTGCGTGGTCTCCTCGCGACGGCTGACTCTCTGTGCGCTCAGTGCCGGAGCCGGCGGCCTCATCGCGGCAGCCTTCGCACACCCAATTGTAGTGGCCCTGATTCCTGGCTGCGGCCGCTATTTATCATCGTCGGCACCCTGTCGCCTTACCCGGTTTTGCGGCACTGTTGGTACCGAGCCCGCGTTGCGGTCTGAGGCAGACAGGGCGACACCTGCCTCTCTGTCCTAATGGAAACGAAACACTAGCCATATGATCATTGCGGAAACCATTTACCTCTCTTTGGGCAGTCAAATATGCTAAGTTCGTATCTATTGTCAGCCAGAGGAACAAGGGTTGCATCAAGCTGGAAAGAATACTCTCGCCCGGTTCTGGCATTGCTCGATGAGGAGGGAGAGAAGAAGGGAGGCTTGAGACGAGGGGCTGCTCGCTCTGAAACTAATGTCGTCGTGTCACGGGGCGATCCCGTCGAGTCTGAATGAGGCGAATCAAAGCCGCAGCCTGCCGAGACACACGCCGAATTTAATGGAGTACATACCGGTTTTGGGCTCGCCCTGCTGCCTGAGATAAATGCCGGGTTGAGGCCAGATGATCAGGAGGAAATGTGGAGAATTCTACGACTGTTGCTCCATCATCGAATTCGGGTGACGCGAGCGCCAAGGGTCTCCAATCGGGAGCACTCAATCTATTCGCCAGTATCGTTTTCGGTGTCGCTTCGGTTGCACCGGCGTACAGTTTGGCGGCCACCGTCGGCCTAATTGCCGCAGTCGTTGTCCTTGCCTCACCGTTCATCATGCTGGCAGCGTTTGTACCCATGTTGCTCGTCGCCTCGGGTTTCTACTACATGAACCGCGCCGACCCTGACTGCGGTGAGACGTTCATCTGGACGGCACGCGCTTTTGGCCCGCAGATCGGCTGGCTCATGGGCTGGGCGGCAGTGGCATCGTCGGTCATTGTCATGGCCAACCTGGCACAGATCGCCTCGCAGTACATGTTCTACTTCTTCGGCGCTCAAAGTCTCGGCGACTCAACGTTCTGGTGCACGCTGGGCGGCGTCGCCTGGATAATTTTCGTGACCATCTTCGTCGCCATTGGCATCCAGGTCTCCGCCAAGGCGCAATACGTCCTCATGACCTTGCAGATCGTGCCGTTGATCGTATTCACCATCTGGGCCATCATCAAAGCGGTTGCCACCCACCCCGCCGGTTATGCGCCCATCCATCTCTCGTGGTTCTTCACAACGCACGTCACTGGGAGGAGTCTCGCCGCCGGTGTGACCCTGGCGGTCTTCATTTATTGGGGTTGGGACTCCGTCACCGCCGTCAACGAAGAGAGTGAGAACGCCAGCCATATGCCCGGCGTTTCGGCGGTGCTCAATACCATCGTGCTGGTCATCCTCTACGTGGTCATCACCTCGGCCATGCAGATGTACCACGGGGCTGGCTTTCTCGCCAAGAATCCGGGCGACGTTTTTGCTCCGATAGCCCATGACGTCATGGGCAGCGGCTGGGACAAACTGGTGCTCCTGAGCGTGTTCACCTCTTCCGCCGCCTCGGCCCTGACCACACTGCTGCCGCTCACTCGCCAGACGCTTTCCATGGCGGCCCACAAGGGCCTACCACGCATCTTCGGCGAGGTGCATCCCAAGTACATGACCCCCTTTAAGGGCACGCTGATTTTGTCCGCAGTCTCTATCGTCTGGTACGTACTCCTGACGTGGGCCAACGTCAACCTGCTTTACGACTCCATCGCCGCCATTGGCATCATGATCTGCCTCGCCTACGGCAGCACTGGACTGGCGGCAACCGTTTACTATCGCAAGGAACTCTTTAAGAGCGTCAAGAACTTTCTTCTCATCGGCCTGGCTCCGGCGGTCGGGGCGCTCATGTTTGCCGCCATCCTCGTCAAAGTCATTGCCGATGACTACTCCTTCAGCAGTGGCAACAGTTACACGAGCCTGCATGGCATCGGCGGCGTTTTCCTGATTGGCGTTGGAACGATGATGGTCGGAGCCATAATCATGATCCTCATGTGGATCTTCAAACCCGAATTCTTCCGTCGCAAACCGGAGACGTGGCCCGGCGAAGGTGAACCTATCCCGTACGCCGAGGAGAGAGTGGAGTAGCTACGAACTAAGCTTCGACGGCCACCGTGACTGCATCGTCAACGCAAAACATCATCGAACCGACGGGAATTCTGCCAGCCGGTTCGATCACTTGCGGCGTTACCATCCGCTCCGAACGCATATGCGTTCGGAGCCTTATCGGACGATCGAGACGATCAAAATGTGCGGCGGCTCCGGATCTTTTGGACACGAGTTTGTGTAGCATCAGTGTCCAAGAAAAAAGGTCGAAACCGTGCTGCGCCATCTGCAGCCCCACACGCACATGTAGGCAGACCTGACGGCATACCTCACGTCAGCGTGATACGTCCATGTTCGCGATCACGGTAATGGATCCCGGTGTGAATGGCCGTACCCCGTGACGTGACGAAACAGATTACGGCTCTTTGGACTGCGCCGGAGCCCCATCAAACGCGGACGTGCCGGCACGTTGCAGCCGGCCCGGCCCGCATTCG
>JBKQWK010000124.1:0-4155 GCA_052139595.1 Thermoleophilia bacterium
GCAGTTCGCGCACCGTCATGCCCGCGCGGGGGAGGACCAGGCGAGCAAGTTCGGCGGGGTAGGTGTCGCTATCAGTGGTCTTCATGGCTTCTCCTCGCTCGTTTGCGTCTAACGACCACATTCATCACTCGACCGCCAAGGGGAGTGCAAGCGTCTTCTGCGCTGTTGTCGTTTGCGCTCCACAACGGGCAACGCCGCCGTGTGGCGGCGCCTCGTGTGCGGTGTTCGTGTGGCGGTGGTCAGCCCTCGAAGCCGTCGATCAGCTCGCTGCAGATGGCCATCGCCCGATCAAAGACGGGGTCGCTTTGCAGGCTCGCGAAATCGCCAGAGAGGAGCATGAGGTAGCGCATCACGTGGTGGATTGTTTCGTCGTCGGTGGAGTCGAATAACGTTGCGTCGTCGTTGCCGCGGGCGGCGCTCAAGACGTTGTTGAGCTGGGCGCGGCCGGTCTCGCCCAGGTTCTGGTAGTCAAAGCAGATGGCGAGGAGCAGGTCGAGGTCTGTCTGCGTCTTGGCGTTCATGCTGGCCTCCTTGGGCCGCGCTCTCTTGACGACCACATCCAACACTCGACTGCCAAGGCCATTGCAAGCGCCTTTTGCGATGTTGTCGTTTGCGGCCACAACGAGCAGCGCCGCCGTGTGGCGGCGCGGGGTGGAGCGACAGACGGGGTAAGGCCCCCGTCAGGGCATCACGTAGAGGGTCTTGATGTTGCGCTCGCGCGCCCACGTGGTGGCGTAGCGCTTGGCCTCGGTGTAGGTCATGCCCGGCGTCCAGCACATGGCGTCGTAGTCGCTCGAGTTGGGATCGGTGGCGAAAGCCCAGCTGCCGCGGCCCTTGGGCGACCTGGCGTGGTCGATCTCGAACTCGCGTGTGTTGAAGCAGATCTTGGTGGCGGTAGCGCTCATACTCTTTCCCTTGCTCGGGCTGGCTGACGAGACCATTCATCACTCGCAGGCCAGCGAGAAGTCAAGGGTTCTGGCAGCTCGTTCTCGGTGAGGCCGCCGTGAGCGCCAGACAACCGATGCTTTACCGGCAAGGTCACCTGACTGCCAGACCGGTCTCCGTCGCAAAAAAGGCCACATGCTGGTACACAGAGAGTGCTGTCGACCACCGGCCGACAGTATGAGAGTGAAAGTCAGGGCTAGGGTGCGACGACGGCGCAGCCGCCTCGACAACCTCGGCTGGCATGGACAGTGACGGAAAGGCAGCATGATGCACCTCCGGCTTTGTATGTCGGGGCGAGTAACTCAGACGAAATCGAGGTCCGCTTCGTCGTCAGCGCTGGGTCTGTCGATCGAGTGTCCGAGCAACGTCGCCAGTGCGTCCTGCTGCTTCGACTTGGCGAGAATCGTCAGCTGGTCGTTGGTCTCAAGCATGGTTGCGGGCGTGGCAAAGAGCACCTCTTGACCACGCCGCACGCTGACGACGAGGGTTTCCGGTGGCCAGACTATGGCGCCAATACGCTGGCCGGCCAGCCCTGAGTCGGCCGTTACCCGCTCGTCGAGCAAAAGGCCGGCTTTGGCGAGTGCCTCCAGTCGTCTGAGGCTTCCCCGCAGCAGGGTGCGATAGCGAAGCAGAAGCTGGCTGGCCGTGATGACGCCGGCCAGCCGGCCGGTGTCATCCACGATCGGCAGCCAGGAGGCCTGGGTGAGGGCAAACAGCTCCATGGTCGCATCGAGGGTCCACTCGGTGGTCGGCAGTTGGTCGAGCTTCGCGGTGAAGTGGCCGACCGTGGCGTCGACGAGCGCGTCAGCGTTATGAGTCAGATCCACGGTGCGGACGATTCCTTGCAGGTGACCGTCGGCAGCGACCACGGGAGCGCCGGCAAGACTAGACTCCGAGAGCCGGGCGGCCGCCGAGGCGGCCGCCTCATCGCTCTTAAGGACAAGCACCGCCGGCGTCATCGCCGAGGTCGTTGGCAGCGAGCCGACTGGCGTCAGCCCATAGCGAAAGCGGTGGGCTGGCGCGTCGGCGCGGGTGCGGCGCTGCGCTCGGTAGATGTGACGATCACCAACCACGAGCGTGGCCAGGCCGACGGCGACCATCGCCGGCGCCAGAAGCGAGAGGTTGCCGGTCATTTCGGCAACCATGAGCATGGTGGCGAAGGGGATGTGACCGATGCTGCCGAAGCAGGCCATCATGCCGACGATGACGAACGGCGCCGGACTCACCGGCATACCGGGTGCGACCGTTTCCAGCAGTCGCCAGACGGTCCCGCCGACGAAGGCACCAATCACCATGCCGGGCCCGAAGATGCCACCTGAACCGCCGGAACCGATGGACAGACTGGTGGCCAGGATACGGGCCAGCGGCAAGAGGATGATGAGCCACAGTGGGAAGGTGAAGATCTGCTCGCTCATCATCTTCTGCACCCAGCCGTAGCCTGTGCCGAGCACCTGGGGAAAGACGAGTGCCAGACAGCCGACAAGCAAGCCACCGACAGCCGGGGTCAGCCACTTCGGCGCGTTCAGGCGCTCCACTGCGTCATGGACACCATAGAACGACTTGGCGTAGAGAATGCCAACGCCGCCGGCGACAATGCCGATCAAGGCGTAGTACAGCAGCTGGATGGGATGATCGAAGAGAAGGCCGGCCTGGTAGCCAAAGATCGGCGCAAAGCCCTGAAAGGCTCCGAAGACGACGAAGGCGACGATGGCAGCGATCAGCCCCGGTACGAGAGCCTCGGTCTCGACGTCATCGCGATAGAGGACTTCGGCGCCGAGAACGGCACCGCCGAGCGGCGTGCGAAAGATGGCGCCAATGCCGGAGCCAATGCCGATCGTCACCGCGACGCGCGCGTCCTCTGGACTCAGATTGAGGACGCGCGCCAGCAACGAAGCGAAACCGGCGCTGATCTGGGCGGTTGGCCCTTCGCGGCCGCCGGAGCCGCCGGAGCCGATCGTGAGCGCCGAAGCGATGATCTTCACGACTGAGGCGCGCAGGCGGATGCGCTTCGGATTACTCTGCACGGCGGCGATGGCAGAATCGGTACCATGGCCGGCCGCCTCGGGAGCGAATTTCGCTACGAGCAGGCCGGAAGCGAGTCCGCCAAATCCGGCAACCAGGGGGATTGCCCAGGCTCTGGTGAAATGCCCGCTGCCGGCGAGGTTGCCCTCGTTGAGTGGCGAAGGCGGTGTGTAGCCGCCGATGAGGCCGAGGAGCAGATGGGTGGCAGCATCAAGGGTGTTGATGAACAGCACCGCGCCAAGACCGGCAACAACGCCAATGATGGTGCCCAGCACCAGCCACTTGCGTACGTAGCCGGCGCCGGCAATTCTGCTCGTTAACGACCTCGCCCGTCTCTCCGCCACGCCACCGTCCTTCTTGCCGGCGTCGTATGCCACGCCGACTTCATCCGCTGTTTACAAAGTCAACATACCACAGCGGAAGCACAGCCAAGAGGACCGTCCGAGCCCGACGAGTGCTGAGGTCAGCCGGCAGGTGTCGCTGCCGTTGCCGGCAGGATCGCCCGCAGGATGCCTTTGCAGGCAACGCCGAATGGGGAGAGCAATTTCGTGTCTCGCTCATGGGGCGACAACTGTCGAGCGGTGCTGCGCAACGATGCCCGCTACCTTGCCGGACGACTTGACGCTGCGAGCGCGCGTTGCGGAGGCAATGCGGCCCCTCTCGCTACCGTGCCTGTCATGGTAAACTCGCTTGGTGTCACGGAGGTTGCTGTGAAAGCCCAACTGAACACTCTCTGGCGGCTACCGTCAGGTGAATCGCGATTGGTGAGCACGTTCCTCAGCGGCGCCTCATCTCTGCCTCAACGCCTCCTGCTCGTCATCGCCGGCGCCGCCCTCGAGGTGGCGGTCATGGCCGCCCTCGGCACCCGGGGGGCAACGGCAGTGCTCGGCCTGCCGGGACCGCTCGCCATCGCCATGGCCGCCAGCGTGGGCATCTTCGCCGGCCCCTGGCCAGCGCTCATTGTCGCCGCTGCTGGCGTCAGTGCCTACCTCGGCTTTCTCTCAGACTTCGGCCACGCGGTGAGCCTTGGCGTCGTCGCAGTGAGCGCGACACTGTGGCTCGTCATCTCGCTCCTCATCGCCGTAGCAGCGACAATTCTGCGCCGCCAAGTGGCTGCTCACCTCGCCTTGCAGGAGCACAACGAGGAACTCTACCGCCGCCTCGAACAGAGCCTGCTGCCGCCGACGC
>JBKQWK010000125.1:0-10762 GCA_052139595.1 Thermoleophilia bacterium
CGACAAAGTCGTCGCCCCAGCCGCCCTCCACGAGCGCATCGACGATGCGGGTCGTGCCGTGCACGTCTTCCACCGCCAGATCGAACTTGTCGGCGAACTCAAGCACGCGGGCCCGATATGTCTCCAGGTCATGCCTGCCGCTATCGATGAGCACTATGCGCGTGTAGTGCGCCAGGAGCAGACGCATCATCTTCTCGGCCCGCTCCTCGCCGCGGCGCTCAATCAGCTTGCCGTGTTCACTGAGGATCGTGTCGCATTCGTCAAGGTATGACTTGGTCAGGTAGTAGGTGCCACAAGCCGCCGCAGATTGCGCCGCGAAAGCCTCATTGGAGCCCAGCATCATGGCGATGCAGTCGTCCACACGCGGGACCACCAGCGTCGCATATTTGGTTTTGAGGCCAAGGACGGCGTTCGAGCACATACCATAGCCGAGCACAATCGTGACGCCCGGTTTGTCGGCGGCGGCCACGGCGACGCGCAGCGCCTCTTTCAGTCGCTCCGGGCTCAGGTGGAGCTGTGCGTCGAGGGTCTGGCAATCGACATCGGCGGTAGCGCCCGACGCAAGCTCACCGACGACAGCCGGGCAGGCAATGAATTTCAGCCTGCCTGCCCGGCCGTCGTCGCTCTCCACGCTGCCCGGATCTACACCACCGTCTTCCGCTGCGTTGTCATTCGCCCTGCTCATGTCGCAGACAGAACTGCCTTTCTTTAACCTCAGAAGACGCCGTATTCGTCCGCCGCTTCGCGCAACGCCATCACGTTCTCCGGCTTCGCCTCGTCGGGGATGCCCATGTTCGCATCGAGCATCAGCGTTCCGCTGTCGCCAAACAGCTCAACGAGCTCCTTGACGTCGTCTTTGACCTGCTGCGGCGTGCCCGCGCAGAGGAGCGAGGCCGGCACGTTGCCCCAGAAACACATGGTAGCGCCGCAAACCTCCTTGAACTTCTTACGGTCGACTTTGTCAAAGTGCGCCGCCACCTTGCCAGCGGGCAGCTCGGCCAGGTATTTGAGCCGTGGCGTGTAGTCGCCTTCGAAGAGCGGCATCGGAACCAGGTCTTTGGCCACCAGCGCCTCGATGAGAGCCTTGAAGGTGGGCCAGTAGAAGCGCTCGAACTGCTCGTCGCTCATGAAACCGCCGGCACCGCGATGCATGGGGATGAAGATACGCGGGTTACCGAACATCTCCGCCGCCTGGATAGCAAAGGCAATAGTCGGCACCTGCATCAGGTCGATGGTCGCCAGCAGCTGCTCGGGATGCCGGAATATATCCAGGGTGCTGCCGCGCAAGCTGCGCAGCGTGTCGGAGACCACGTCAAAGGCCGGGATCGTCGGAGCCGCCCAGGTCACCGGATAGCCGAGACCGGCCATCTCCTGCGTGTAGGTGGCCACGGCACCGTTGTAGGCGTCGGCCGCGTCGGCCAGAGCGAGAAGCGTCTGCAACGCTTTGCGCATCGGCGGAGCAGCGGCGATGGAACCGCCGATCGACTGCAGGTAGTACATGTTCGACAGCCAGTAGAGCGGTGGAATCGGCACCTGACCGAGACCTTCGAGGTTGCCGGCAATGCGGGGAAAGATCCTGGTCAGAGTAAAGCCGTTGGGGTCGGCGAGAAACTCATCGTACTCGTCCGCCTTCAGGTACTCATTCTCGACGAACTGGAACGGCTCATTGTCGGGCAGATCGCCGCCCGGCCAGCGAAACTGCTTGGTCGCCAGCGCCTCGTAGCCGTCATGACCGAAGAGGCCGGTGGGCGGCGCAAAGTCCCAGCCGAACTTGAGCGTACATTCTTTCATGGCTTGCGAACGCACCGCGTGATCGTAGCCACAGACACGATTCGAGATGCCCTTGATCTTGGTTGGGAAGTAGTGCACCACGAGAGGCACGATCGGCACGCGGTCCGGCTTCTTGAGGGCCACGATGTCGTTGAAGCGCTGCTCGCGCTGCTTGTAAAGTTCGTCGCCGCTGACGGTCATTGCGCCTGCCCTCCAGTCCACGCTGCGGCCAGTTTCAGCGCCGCCGTCACGTCGTTACCCCAGCCGTCGGCGCCGGTATAGACCTGGACCTGCGCATCGGCTGGCGAACCGCCGACCATGATCTTCACCTGGTCGCGCAGACCGGCGGCAGCAATCGCCGCGACCGTGTCCTTCATCGAGTCGAACGACAACGTGAGCAGGCCTGAGAGCCCGACGACCTCGGGCTTGTGCTCCTTGATCGCCGCGACAAACGATTCTACCGGCACGTCAATGCCGAGGTCGTGAACCTCGTAGCCGTTAATGCCGAGCATCATGACGACGATATCCTTGCCAATGTCGTGGATGTCGCCGTGCACCGTACCAATGACCACGGTGCCGCGCTTCTGCCCGTCGCCGGCACCGCTCAGATGCGGCTTCACCTCGGCGGAGATCGCCTTCATGATCTCGCCACCCATGATCAGCTCGGGGATGAAGACCTCCTCGCACTCGAACTTTTCGCCAAGGGCGGTCATCGCCTCTCGGGCCTGGTCGAGCACCGCCTGCGGGTCGGTGCCGGCGTCGAGCATGCTCTGAACGAGTGCCATGGCCTCGTCTTCGCGCATGCCGACAATCGCGTCGGTCAACTCGTGTGACATCTGCTGCTCCTCGCGTCGGGGAACTGATCCTGAACGGCACTCTACAGGAAAGTTACCTACTGGTCTAGGGTAGTTACCGTCACGAGGGTGGTATGATGCCAAACAATGAGCGTCGTCAGCGCCATCGATCGATCGTTGTACGAGCCGCCGTATGCGCAGCTCGCGCGGCTGCTGCGCGAGCGCATCGCCCGCGGCGAGTACCGGCCAGGCGACCGTCTGCCCTCCGAAGCGGAACTCTGCGCAACCTACCGAGTCAGCCCGATGACGGTGCGCCGGGCGGTCACTCTGCTCGTGCAGGAAGAGGTGGCCACCACCGAGCAGGGACGGGGCACTTTCGTCAAGTCGCCCAAACTCGGCGCCGCGACCTTCGACCTTAGTGATTTGCGACGCTACCTTGACGACCAGGCCACTGCGGTGACGATCCTCGAGGCGCGCATTGTCTCGGCGTCGGCCCGCGTGAGCAGCAAACTGGCGGTCGGCGAAGGCGCGCGGGTTATTGCCATCAAGCGCCTCCTCAGCCGCGAGGAGGAACTCATCTTCTACCACAGCGAGTACCTCGTTTTCGATCCTGCCCGGCCGCTGGTCGAGGCCGAACTCGGCGTGACTGCGCTGCGCGATCTGTTCTCCGGCAGCGGTGGCGCGGATCTCAAGTACGGCCGTCTCACACTCCATGCCTCGGCCTTCACGGCGAAGGAAGCGGCCTATCTGGGCGGACAGGCGGGCACGCTGGCCTGGGTCGTCGAGCATCTCTTCTACGACTTTGACGACCGCCCCGAGAGTTGGGGGCGATTCGTCGGCAGAGCCGACCGTCTCACCTTTTCCTCCACGGTCGGCATTCCCGGCGACGACGGAGGGTGACCCCGTGACGTCCCCGACAGGCGAAACGGATCTGGCCACTCTGATCGTGCGCATGGACGAGCAGGGTAGCCTGGCGGCGATCACTCGCCGCCTGGAGGCCGGCGAAACTGCGCTGGCGCTGATGGACGAGTGCCGCACTGGTATGGAGCGCGTCGGCGAGCTGTATGAGCAGGGCACCTACTTTATCTCTGCCCTCATCATGGCCGGCGAGATCTTCCGCGAGGCGGCCGAGATCCTCCTGCCTCGCCTCGAACTCACGCCTCGCCCCGCGAACGCAGGCAGAATCGTGATGGCGACGGTCAAGGGCGACATCCATGACATCGGCAAGAACATCGTCATCACGTTGCTCGACGCACATGGCTTCACCGTTATCGACCTTGGTGTAGACGTGCCGGCCGAGACGATCGCTGACGCCGTCGAGGCCGAGCGACCGGACGTACTCGGCCTCTCGTGCCTGCTCACCACCGGCTTCGCCGGCATGCGGCAGACGGTCGCGGCGGTGCGCAAGCGCACCGCCGGGTGGCCGCGGCGCCTGCCAGTCGTCATTGGCGGCGCACCGATCGACCAGACCGTCGCCGACCAGGCCGGTGCGGATGGCTGGTGCACCGACGGCGTGCACAGCATCGCGGTCGTGCGCACCCTGCTGGGGTAAACTGCGGCGACGCCGGTCGTCCGTCCGCGGCGATGTAAGCTCTCTATGACGGCCAGCTGTAACGAGAGGAGATCACCGCAATGGAGTTCGACAGCGTCATCCGTGGCCGACGAAGCATCCGCGCCTATACCAATCAGACCGTGCCTGAGGATCTCATCCACACGGTCCTCGATGAGGCGCGCTGGACACCGTCGTGGCGCAATACCCAGGCCTGGAACGTCTGGGTTGTGAGCGGCGACGCTCTTGATCAGTTCAAGCGTGAGTTTACAACTGCGATCGAGCATGGCGAGCCGGCAGCGATGGATCTGAACGCGACGGCCGAGTGGCCGCAAGCCTGCTCGGCCCGCACCACTACCCTCATGAAGAGCCGCGCCGCAACACTTGAGGCGGCCGGCGAAGACACCGACCCGGCCGCCTCCCTGCTGCGCATGGCCGATCTCTTCGATGCACCCTGCCTGCTCGTTTTCGGCTTCGAGGACTGCCTCGCCGAGGCGTATGCCAGTTTCGACTCGGGCCTCTTCGTGCAGAGCGTCTGCCTCGCCGCCCACGATAAAGGCCTGGGCACCTGCATCGTCGCTACGGTCGTCCGTTACCCGCAGATCCTGCGTCATCTGCTGCCCGGCGCCGACGACAAGCGCTTCGTCGTTGCCGTCACCCTCGGCTACCCCGACAGCGCAGCGCCGGCGAACACCTTCGCGCGCTCGCGCGCCGGCCTGGACGAGATCGTAACCTGGGTGTCGTAACAAACCAGGGTGCGATCGTCTGCGTCGTAGCGAGTGAGGTTGCGACCTCAGTCTTGTGACGCGCGAGTCTGCGACCTCGGTGTCGTGACGTTTGCGCGCCTGCTTCAGTCGGTGAGCAGTTCCTGTATACGTATCCTTGGCGACAGCGCTAGCGGCATCCGTGACGGCACGCCGCCAGCGTCCAGAACACCGCGCTGCCAGCGCTCGGCTGCGCCAAGCTGCAAGAAAGAGTGTGAACTGAAAGAAACCGGCAGCACGCATGATGTGCGCACGACTGCCGGTCTTGCCTTACCTCAGGTGAACGGTGCTCTTGCCTGGTCTCGCATAATCAACAGCGGTGTTCCGAGGCGAACCTTGCCTTTGCTGATCGCGAGCGCCCGGTCGCAACCTCGAGTCAGCGAGAAAACGTGCCGCAGATGCTCGTGCAGAGGCCGCAGTCGGTGCAGCGCTCGTCGTCGATGCGGGGTACCTCATAGATGGAGTTCTGCGTGATCGCCCCGGCAGGGCAGTAACGCACGGCCGGGCAGGGGTGATTCTTGGGGCATGATGCCTCGTTAACGATAATCACAAGCCTTCTCCTCTCCGGATCGGGTTTTTCCTCTCTGGAACAAGCCTTCTCCGCCTTCTGTTCTCAGGATGATCTCTCAGCGCTGTCTCGCCGCGAACCGCTGCGACACCAGCTGCCGCTACATGCGCCGGCAACGTACAAAGCCCTAGCCTTTGCCTCAACCTACGTCTTTCTGTCGACCTCGTCCTCGGCGCTCTGACCGCCTCGTGCTACGGCTCTCTGATCAATTCGACGCCAGCGACTGGCTCGGCCTGCCGCTCAAGCACCTGCGCCCGCACCGCTGCCTGGCGACCGACGACCTCGTCGATCAGCTCACAGCCCTGCGCGAGACGCGTGTCGACGACCCGCCAGATGACCCTGCCTTCTTCCCGGCTGCGAATGACGAGGCCCTCGCGCTGCAGCACTGCCAGGTGCTGCGAGACATTGGGCCGGCTCACGCCGAGCAGCTCGGCCAGCTCGCTCGGTGTATGACCACACTCGCAAAGCAGGTGCAGCATCTCGTGACGAGTGGGGTTGGCGAGGGCCGCAAAGACGGCGGCATGAATGGCATAGCGTTGGCGATCGTTGTTCACGGCGGGAATTATAGCATAGTTCGAAATTTCGCAACATGGCGTCTACTGTCAACGCCATCGGCCAGCGTCGCTGTCATCGTTTGCCCTCTGACAAGGTACGGGTATACGATCATTACGTTCTAGACTCATTATGAGTATATACCGATATATCCCGTTGCCTTTCCCGCGAGGAGCATGCGCAGTGACAGCGACCGAACCCACGCATCGTGCCCACACCGCGCCTGAGCGCGGTGGCGCCACAACGCTCACCGCCCAGCTCGCCGAGCTGCTCACGCGAGCCTCGTGGCGCTTGCGCCGCGGCGCGATCAAAGAACTTGCCCCCCTCGGCCTCACCTTTGCGCAGTCGCGTTTGTTGCGCACGCTGGCGCGTGCCGACGGACCCCTGCGCATCGGCGACCTGGCCGCACGACAAGAGGTCGTGCCACGCTCGACGACGACCATGGTCGACGCGCTCGAAGCGGCCGGGCTGGTCAGTCGTCAGGCCGATCCGGGCGACCGCAGGTCGGTCCTGGTCGGCCTGACGGCTGCCGGCGACACCCTGCTGGCGCGCATGGACGCAGCCCGACGCGAGAGTGCCGAAGCCCTGTTCGAGCACCTCACGCCAGCGCAGCAGCAGCAGCTGCTCGGCCTGCTCACGGCCATCAACGAGCAGCAGGATTGCGAGTCGCCGGCCGCCGGGGCAACCCCATGATGGGCCCCGGCGGCTTCACCGCCCTGCGCTCGCTGCGCCGTGACCAGTCGGTCCACGGCGCCCACGTGGCCAAGGGTACGACGCGTCGTATCCTCAGCTTCGTCCGTCCCTTCCGCCGCGTCCTTATCGTCTTTCTCGTTCTGGTGATCATCGATGCCGTGATCAGTGCCGCCAACCCGCTGATTTTTCGCGAGATCATCAACAAGGGCATCATCGGCCACCACAGCGGCCTGATCGTGCAGCTCGCCCTGCTCGCCGCCGGCATCGCGATCGTCGATGCAGGCCTTTCTCTGGCCGAGCGCTACATCAGCGCCCGTGTTGGCCAGAGCCTCATTTACGAGATGCGTACGCAGGTCTTTGCCCACGTCCAGCGCCTGCCCCTGGCCTTCTTCACGCGCACGCAGACCGGCGCTTTAGTCAGCCGTCTCAACAACGACGTCACTGGCGCCCAGGAGGCCTTCACCGACGTGCTCAGCAACGTCATCGGCAACTTCATCAGCGTCGTCATCGTCCTCGCCATCATGTTCTTCCTGTCGTGGCAGCTGACGCTGGTTTCGCTGGTCCTGCTGCCCCTGTTTCTCTTGCCGGCACGCTGGCTCGGCCGGCGTCTGCAAGAGATCACTCGCGAGCAGTACAACCTGACGGCCGAGATGAACACGACCATGGTCGAGCGCTTCAACGTCGCCGGCGCCTTGCTGGTGAAGCTCTTCGGCCGCCCGGCGGCCGAAGACGAAGAGTTCAGCCGTAAGGCCGGGCGGGTGCGCGACATCGGCGTCACACAGGCGCTGTACGCCCGCTTCTTCTTCATCGCCCTGATGCTCACCGCCTCGCTGGCCACAGCCCTCGTTTACGGCTGGGGCGGCGTGCTTTCGATCCACGGTGCCCTCAACATCGGCACCGTGGTCGCCCTGACGGCCTACCTGGCCCGGCTCTACGGGCCGCTGACGGCACTTTCCAACGTCAACGTCGACGTGATGACAACGCTCGTCTCCTTCGAGCGCGTCTTTGAAGTCCTCGACCTGCCGTCGATGGTCGCCGAAAAACCGACGGCCGTGGCCCTGCCCCGCGGTCCGGCGCGGGTCGAGTTCGACCACGTGAGCTTTTCTTACCCGACCGCCAGCGAGGTCTCCCTGGCTTCACTTGAGTCGGTGGCCGTGCTCGGCGACGCCCCAGCCAGCGAGGTCCTCAGCGATGTCAGCTTCGTCGCCGAGCCCGGCCACCTCGTCGCGCTCGTCGGGCCCTCAGGCGCCGGCAAGACGACGATCAGCCACCTCGTGCCTCGACTCTACGACGTCAGCGCCGGCGCGGTGCGCGTCGCCGGCGCTGACGTCCGTGACGCCACCCTTGACTCGCTGCGCAACGTCATCGGCATGGTGACCCAGGACGCCCACCTCTTTCACGACACCGTGCGCGCCAACCTGCTGTATGCCAAGCCGGAGGCCAGCGAAGAGGAGCTGCTCGAGGCTCTGCGCGGAGCCCAGATCCTGCCGCTGGTCGAGTCGCTCGGCGAAGGTCTCGACACCGTCGTCGGTGACCGTGGCTACCGCCTCTCAGGCGGTGAAAAGCAGCGCATAGCGCTGGCGCGGCTGCTGCTCAAGGCACCGGACGTTGTCGTACTCGACGAGGCCACAGCGCACCTCGACTCCGAATCGGAGGCGGCCGTGCAGCAAGCTCTGCGCACGGCGCTCGCCGGCCGCACCTCGCTGGTGATTGCCCACCGTCTCTCGACCGTACGCGACGCCGACCAGATTCTTGTTCTCGACGGCGGCCACATCGTTGAGCGCGGCCGCCACGAAGAACTTCTGGCGGCCGGCGGTCTCTACGCCGATCTCTATCGCACGCAGTTTCGCAAACAGGACGACGCTGCCGACGGCGAGAGCGCACAGGTGGCCAACGGCGACAGTGACGGCACGGGCACGGGCGATGGCGAGGGCGCGGCGATGGCTGGCCACGGCTCGCCATCAGAGCGCCCCATCGTGCCGGCGGCAGAGACTGAAGCGGTGGCATAGCGCCCCGCTCAGCCGCCCGCCGCAGCACCAAGCGGCGCGCTCACGGCCGCTTCCTGGCTGCCCTTGCGCGCTGACGCCGGCTGATGGGATACTGACGGCGCTTGCCGGCTTTTACCCAGGGAGACGCGATGGCTGCCGTAACTCACCGCAGTGCCGCCGTTTGGACGCTGCTACTGCTGCTTTTGCTTCAGGCCATCAGCGGTCTGGCCGGTGGTGCCTCGCTGGTCGCCAAACCGTCGGGTGACGTGTTCAAGATGCCGGTTGCGAACCTGCGCGGCTCGCCGTTTCACGACTACCTGATCCCCGGCCTGATCCTGCTGCTCGTCCTCGGCGCCGGCCCGCTGATCACCCTGGTCGGTCTGTGGCGGCGGCAAGCGTGGGCCTGGTTTGCCGCCTTCGCCATCGGCTGCGGGCTCATCATCTGGATCGTCGTCGAGGCGCTCCTGACCCCCTACAGCGTGCTGCAGGTGGTCTATGGCATTGTCGGCCTACTCATCGCCCTGGTCACCCTCGTGCCATCGGTACGCCGCTACAGCGACATGCGTCTGTTGGGCAGCGCCTGAGCTGCCGCCGGGCGCCCGGTCTGCGCGCCGGGACCAGCTTGGCCGGCGCAGCGCTCTGCGACGCCACGCCGGCCAAACCACAGCGCCCGGCGCCCGGTGCACTCGCCGGCAACCGCGACTTACTCCGCCTTCAGCTCTTCGCCGGCGTGCGGACCGGGGCCCATGTCCCAGACAGACTCAACCTTGATCTTGACAACGTACTTGACCGGCGGCAGATCGGGCAGGAGATCGACGAGGCGGGCGCCGACGCGATCAAACAGCGGGCCACTGTCGATCAGCTCGGCGCTGCCCTTCACCTGCATGGCGATCTTGCGCTCAGGGTCGTGCACGCCGATCGCCACGCGCGGGTCGTGCTCGATGTTGGCCCGGGTCTTGCGCGAGAACATGTCGGCAAAGTAGAGGTTTTCGTCGTCGAGCAGCGTGCCGCTGCCTTTGATCGAAACGTTGGGCATGCCGTCGGCACCCACGGTCGCTACCCAGACGTTGTGCCCGCCGGTGAGAAGTTCTCTGAGCTGGCTGGGGATCTTGGCCATCGTCCACTCTCCTTGTCACTGAAGGCCCGCGCTCACGGGCATGGCGAAGATGCTCGTACCCCTGAGTAAGCGAATCGGAACCCGCTCACGACAAGGATCTGAGGCCCACTTGACGCTTGCCGAGCGCCGAAAAGGCCGTCTGGCCCATCTGACGGCCATGCACCGGGAGCGACGATTTGCCTTATGACCCCCAAGCGTGCTAGGGTGCCGGGACTTCAGGTTGGCAGTCGAGCTCGCCGAGCGGGCTGCCGGGCAACGTGAGCGGAGGCTAGCCCATGACCGGCAAGCAGCGCACACCTATGCTGACCATCCTCATCGCTGTGCTCATGGCCACCGCAGCCGTAGGCGCTCTGGTGTTCACCTCCCCTGCCTCCGGCGTCACTCTTAAGCAACGCCTCAGCAGCGTCGAAAAGCAGCTCAACGTTCTCTACTCGCAGCAAGATGTCGTCGTCGAGCAGTACGACAACGCTATGGCCCAGCTGCAGACGGTCAACGGCAAGATCACCGCCAACCAGAAGCAGCTTCAAGTGACCCAGTTCGAGTTGAGCGTCGCTCGCGCCGACCTCGCCCAGCAGGTCATAGCTGGGTACAAGCAGGGCCAGGTCGACATTGTCGCCGTGATCCTCAACACGCAGAGCTTTGATCAGCTGCTTTCGCAGTTCGATGCCCTGCAGCGCTTCAGCACCCAATCGTCACAGACCGTGGACACAGTCGAAGCCGCCAAACAGCGAGTCGTCACGCTGCAGGCCGCTTTGGCCGCCGACAAGCAGTCCGCCCAGCAGCTGCTCACCGAGACGCAGCAGAAGAAAGATGCAGTCCGCGCCCTCATTGGCCGTGAACAGAACGTGGCCAAGGGCCTGCAGTCGGAGATTAAGGCCCAGGAGAGGGCCGCAGCGCTGGCCGCGCAGCGGGCCGCCGAAGCGGCCGCCAAGCGCGCCGCGGCGGCTGCCGTAGCGCAGAAGGCGGC
>JBKQWK010000126.1:0-6027 GCA_052139595.1 Thermoleophilia bacterium
CGCGCGCGCTGGTCCGGGCGGCCGGGGCGGCGCCGCTCGCGGCGCGAAAGAACGGCCGCCGCCTCGCCCTGCACGGCGGCGTCAAACCCCTGCCGCACCTCCTCGGCGTACAGCAGCGCCTTGAGCACTGTGGCCAGCTCGTCGACCGTGCCCAGACGTTCGACAATACGCAGACGATTACCGCGCGCCGGCACGGCCAGAACGATTTCGTCAAGCTTGGGGGCAGTGCTACCCTTGGCGACCAGCCAGGTACGTTCGTCGGCAAACAGCGGCTCGAGCGACCAGAACTTGCCCCAGCGAGCAACGCGATACGGACGCGGGTGACGCCGCTCTACGAACGGCTCCTGAACCACGGCCTACTTCTTCCCAGCAATGAAGCGCAAGGCGGCCTGCAGCTGTGCATCCTGGGAACTCTTGGGATTCTCCGCCACAACGATATTGGGCGTGATGCCCTTCTTGTTGATGTTGTGCCCCAGGGGGGTGAGGTAGATCGCCGTCGTCATCTTGAGCAGTGAGCCATCCGAAAGCTGAATCGGTGTTTGCACGAGACCTTTGCCGAAGGTGCGCGTGCCGATGATCGTGGCACGATGATTGTCCTGTAAAGCGCCGGTGACGATCTCGCTGGCACTGGCGGTATACGCATTGACGAGCACAACCATGGGCAGATTGGTCACTGGATGCCCAGTAACACGGAAGACCTCGAGCGGCGAATGCAGGCCCTTGGTCGTGACAACCACACCGTGGGCGAGAAAGTCACTGGCGACGCTGACGGCTTCACTGAGCAGCCCACCGCCGTTGTAACGCAAGTCGAAAATGATCGACTGCGCGCCCTGCTTTTGCAGCTGCTGCAGATCGTGGGCAACTGTGGTGCCCACGCCTTGCGCAAACACATACAGCTCAACGTAGCCGACTTTCTTGCCGTTGACGGTATACATCTTGGTGTGCGTTTCGGGAATCGCGATCTGACGCCGAACTAAGGTCAGACTGATGAGGCCGGTGCGCCCCTTGCGCTGCAACTGCAGGCGCACCTGCGAACCATCTTTACCCTTGATACGGGCGATGCTGGCGTCAATGCTTTCGTTCTTGGTCGGTTTGCCGTCGATCGTCACAATGACGTCACCGGGCAGCACGCCGGCAGCTTTCGCCGGCGAGCCGTCGAAGGTGGCAGTGATAGTCAACTTGCCGTTGACCTTTTCGAGCGAAGCGCCAATGCCCGAGTACGAGCCTTGCAGCTCCTCGTTGAGTGCGCTCGCCTGACTGACCGGCAGGAACTCTGTCCACGGGTCGTTGAGCGACTTGAGCATGCCGTTGATGCTCGCGATCGAGAGCGCGTTGACGTTAACCGGTTTGTAGTAGTTGGCCTGCAGCTCATCGATAACCCAGTTCTCCAGGTTACCTGCCCTAGTCGCCGACGAGGCCTGGGCGCTATTCACCTGGGGGGCTGCCGATGTCCACTGACGCACAAAGAAGCCCGCGGCGAAGCCGAGGCCGATGCAGGCCACGATGATGACGGTGAGCGTTGTTTTCAGTGCACGCATGGACACCTATGGTAGCTGGTGAGCAGGGTTGGCATCAACGTGGCACGACCAACCGGCGCGTCGTGCAGGCGAACGTGCTGCCAGAACCGAGCCGCCGCCAACTACACTCTGAGGTACCGGCGCAGGGCCACGCCGCCGCCGACGGCACCGAGCACCGCGCCCAAGATGACGATCATCGGCACCAGCCCCAACGGCCAGGCGCCATGCTGAAACCAGGCCGGGTACGAGCGGACGGTGAGGTAGTTGACCTGCGCGTTGATCCAGTTCTTGACGGCGACGCTGACTGCCCAGACGCTGGCGCCAGCGATCAGCGAGCCAAAAAACCCGGTAATGAACCCTTCGACGATGAACGGCCAGCGAATAAACCAGTTCGTGGCTCCCACGAGGCGCATGATCTCGATCTCGCGTCGGCGGGCAAAAATGCTCAGACGCACGGTTGTGCTGATGAGGAGCACGGCCGCGATCGCAAAAACCGCCATGGCCGCCCACATCGCCTTCTCGACCAGATTGATGGTCCCCAGCATCTTGCGCACCGTGGCGCGAGCATAGACGACGCTGTCGTGCTTGCCCGAACCACTCACGGCGTCGTCAACAGCCGGGTTGCCGACGAAGGTGGCCGCCACCGCCTCCACCTCATTAGGGTTCTTGACCTGAACCTCGAAGCTCGCCGGCAGGGGGTTGTTGGGCAGGTTGTCGAGTATGGCTTGCCCCTCTGAGCCCATCATCGCCTTGTACCGCGCCAGCGCCTCATTCTTGCTGACGTAGGCAACCGTCTTGACATCCGTGTTGCCGTCGATGAGCTGGCGCAGCGCATTCACCTGCTGGGGCGTCGCTTTATCGCTGATGAACACCTTGATGAGGATACGGTTTTCCAGGCTCGTCGTGCCTTGGTTGAGGTTACGGTCGGTGACCAGCGACACACCGAGAATCGACATGCTGATGAAAACCGTCATGACGGCGGCCATGGTCATGACCCAATTGCGTCGCAGCGAACCCAGAGCCTCGCCGAGGAAGAAGCTAAACCCCAACGGGCACCTCCGCCACAACCTCGTCGTAGCTGCCGCGATGCTCGTCGCGCATGAGACGACCGCCATCGAGCTGCAGGACGCGCCGGCGCATGCGATTGACCATCTCGCGGTCGTGAGTCGCGATGAGAACCGTGGTGCCGGTGCGATTGATGCGCACCAGGAGTTGCATGATGCCCACCGACGTTTCGGGGTCGATATTGCCCGTAGGCTCATCGGCAAGCAGCAGCGGCGGATGGTTGACGAACGCGCGGGCAACACTGACACGCTGCTGCTCACCACCGCTGATCTCGTGCGGCAGACTGTTCATCTTGTCTTGCAGGCCGACCAGATTAATGATCTCGGGCACCTTGCGGCGGATGGCCCGGCGACTTTCGCCCACCACCTCGAGCGCGTAGGCGACGTTCTCGTAAACCGTCTTTTCGGGCAGCAGTTTGAAGTCCTGAAAAACGCAACCGATGTTGCGCCGCAAAAGCGGCACCTTGTTGCGTCGCAAGGTGCTCAGATTGCGGCCGGCAACGAGAATTCGGCCTTTGTTGGGCTCCATCTCTTTGAGCACAAGGCGGATCAGCGTGGACTTGCCGGAGCCAGATGGCCCGACAAGAAAGACGAACTCGCCCTTGGCGATGTGGCAACTGAAGTCTTGCAGGCCGACCACATCAGGGTCATAGATTTTGGTGACGTTCTCGAAAACGATCATAGGCGCGGGCTCCAGTGTATTCGTCACCGGCCAAGCGGCCACTGTAGACGTTTGCGGACGGAAGTCAACTGGCTTCGAGTGTGAGGCCGCAAACGCGAAGCGCCACCTACTTGCGCTCGCTGCCGACCTGTTCCCAGTATGGTCACTGCCTCTGCGTAACTTCTTCGTGATCGGTATCTGGGTTACCTGCGACGGGACCTAGTGCGCACTTATGATTGCACCGGCGATGCCACGTGTAAAGCTGGCCCGGTTCGTGATGCGGAAAGCCCGCGCAGGCGGATCACCCCCAATCAGAACTGGCGGTTCGGCCTAGGCAGACGACGGCACCCGCGGCAGCGGACAGGAGACGCAGTGCGGTGTGGCCTCGGCCACCGACTCGCCTAACGGCAACGGCAGGCCGTGAAACGGGTGCCGACAGATCCACTTCTCGTGCACTTCGACCATCTCGACGCCATACGGCGTGAGGGTACGATGAGCTGACCGCTGCACCTGCAGATAGGGGCAGATTGCGGCCTCGCTCACTGCTTTTCTCCGGCTGCGATACGACGAGAGGCTGCCGTGTGAATGGCCAAATCCTTCGTCGGCACCAGACGCACCCTCATTTCGCGTCGCTCCTTCTCTCACCCAAGCCACTGAGCGCGGCGAATGGTGCCTGTAAGTATCGCCCCGCGAAGGCGGCGCGTCACGTCCATTTTCCCCACCGCCAGGTTACGTTCATCACCTGGCTCATATGACGAACAGATGACCGTGACGCTTCAGCCAGGCACGCCGCTGACGATAGTCGGGCATGACTGCCGCCACCAGATGCCAGAATCCAGCGCTGTGGTTGAGTTCACGCAGATGGGCGAGTTCGTGCACGATCACGTAGTCGGCAATGGGCGCCGGTAGGAGCATGAGCGCCCAGTGCAGGTCGACGACGCCCTTGCTGTTGCACGAACCCCAGCGTCGGCCCAATTCGCGCACGCGCACAGCCGTCGGCGCCGCGCCCAGGCGCGGCGCATACTCGGCTATGCGCGTTGCCGCCCGCCGGCGCCCATGGTCCGTATACCAGGCGACGAACTCCGCCCGCCCATTGCCAGCGGCCGCGGCGGAGCGATCGAGTTCGAAACAGCCCCGGTACAGGCGTAACGACGGAACGCCATTCGAGCGGACGACGAGGCGCAGGCGATACACTCGCCCGAGGTAAAAGAACGTCTCGTCGTCGACATACTGGACCGCCGGTGGCAGGTCGCCCAGCTGTTCCAGTTCGCCGAGCTTCCGTCGCACCCAGGGAAGTTTGGCACGCACCACCGTTTCGAGTCGTCGCCGCGAACAGCCGGCGGGCACGGCCAGCGACAAGGCACCGCCACGAGCGACACTGATGCCAATCGTCCGCCGCCGTTTGCTCCAGCGGACGGCGAAAACAAGTTCTTCCAGGGTCAGAGAATCGAGCATGGGTCCATTCTGACAGCGACGGTCACGACGGGCTCACTGGTCCACACCGATGAGCAAGGCTACCAGCCAAGAAACACCGCCGCAGACGAGGCGCGCGTCACTGCTAGCATAGCATCGCCGACCGCGCGCCGGAGGAACCATCATCGTGTACAACCACGAACAATGCTCACCTCGCGACCAGGATTCAGGACAGCTGCCGGGAGGAACAAGCAGATGCAGACTGCGCGAACGCCGAAAAAGACCGCGCCAGCAAGAACAGGAGAGCAATGTCACCCAGCGAAACACCGTCAAACCACGACGCACCGTCAGTCAGCGAAGCACCGCCGGCTAGCGAAGCACCGTCAATCGACGCAGCGCGAGACGCGGACCAGAATGAGCCCCGCGTGGTGCACAACGTCGACGCCCATCGTTACGAGCTGTTCGTCGGCGATACGCGCGTCGGGCTCGCAGTCTATCGACCAGAACCCGGGCGCATTGCGATCACGCACACCGAAGTCGACGTCGCTTACGAAGGCCGCTTCTTCGGCAGCCGCCTAGCCGCCGCAGCCCTCGACGACGCCCGCGCTCACGGCTTGGCGGTAGTGCCGCGGTGTTCGTTCATCGCCACCTACATGCGCCGCCATCCCGAGTACGCCGACCTGCTGGTGGACGCACAGCCCTGATCGACCAAATCCACGGCTGACGGATCAACGCAGCACCCGGTCGGCGACGTCGCACATGCGCTGCGGCAGATCAGCGAAACCGTCAACGGCAATCACGTGGCCTCCTCCAGCACGAGCGACAGCGTGGCCGACGATGCGGCGCGGTGAGAGCCAGCCGCCGTGAACCGCGTGGCGATCCACAGCGGCATCTGCGGTCAGCAGCACGTGCAGGTGGCTGAAGCGCGCCGCCGCGCGCAAAGGGTCGCTGCCGGCCGTGTAGACGCCGTCGCTGAT
Organism: Thermoleophilia bacterium; assembly: GCA_052139595.1. GTDB lineage: Bacteria > Actinomycetota > Thermoleophilia > UBA2241 > UBA2241 > JBKQWK01. Next base: position 5,633 of record JBKQWK010000126.1, read on the forward strand.
GAGCAGACCAACCGTGTGCGGGTTGCGGCCGCGCTCGAGTTCGGCTACGCCGAGTTCGAGCGCGGCCGCGATGTTGGTCGGCCCGGTGCAGGATTGTGCCAAGAGACGCCGCACGAGACTCGCCGCCGGCACCGAGTCGTCCAGACTGCTCAACGAGCGCGCCTGAGCGGCGAAGGCAACAAGAGCCAGGTCGCCCGGATGAAGTTTGAGGGCCAAGACAGCCGTTGCCGTTGCCGCCAAAGCAAGGTTTGGACCAGCCATCGAGCGCGATGTATCCACCATCAGCACAACCTGCTGGCGCCGCTCCACTCGGCGCTCGATGAGCCAGTCGTCGGACTCGGGGTAGGGTTTGCCGAGCAGGTTCTCGACGGTTTCCTCGACCGCCAGCTCGCCTT
>JBKQWK010000127.1:0-5511 GCA_052139595.1 Thermoleophilia bacterium
GGGCAAAGCCACCGGCGAAGGCATGGTAGGTGAATGAGCCCTTGTTTTTTCGTTGCTCCCTGGTGTTCGTTCCCTAAAGCTCGCAGGATCAACGAACAGTCTTCTAGAGCGGAGTTTGGCTCGTTTCTTCAGCCAAACGCAGTCGAAGGACCTGCATTTCGGGCTTCGACTTATGCTGCGAACTTCGGGGACACTACACTCATCGATTGTTTCAGATCGGACGCCATGTTGTTTCAGATCGCGGGTCGTGCCCGTCAGCGCTTCTCTTCAGCTTCGGCCAATGCGGCCACAGCCAGCTTGCCCTCTGTGCGCCGCACGCTCTCCCGTTCGCGATGTTCACGGCGGCGCAGCGCATCTTCATAGCGCCGCACCTCGTCCGGCGTCTCCGGCTTCAGCTGCGGAACCTTCTGCACGCGTCCTTGTTCGTCAACCGCGACAAACACCAGGTACGCGCTGGCGACGTGCGCCACTTCGCCGGTCCGCGTGTTCTCCGCCCACACTTTCACGCCCACTTCCATGGAGCTCGTGAACGCCCGGTTTACGCTGGCTTTCAACGTGACAAGGTCGCCCAGATGTACGGGTCGGATGAAGTCGCACGCCGCTTCATGTCGTCACGTGCGGTCACTGCCTCGTTGTCCATGGCGAGAGTCTACCCCGCTTCAGTCGCAGCGCTTCACTCCCAAGCCGCTTGGCGAAGTCCGAACCAGCGCGGCGATTGTCGCCCGGGCCACGACGACGATCGTCACCGGTCACCGCGCATCGTCATCCTTTCACCGCGGCGGCGGCGAGGGTAGATTCGAAGCATGATGAGCGCCGTCAAGCAACCCCCGGATCAGACCCCGCCGCTGATATGGACAACCACCATTTCACGACCACGTAATCTGCGCGCCCTTGGCTACAAGGTGCTTCGTTTCCGAACGGTACGCCGGCGGTACATCGTACGGGCGCAGACGACTGCGTCGCTGCGCTCCAGCCTCGAGCTGCCGGCGCAGAAGCTCTTCACCTTGTTCGAGCAGCGGAGACGCGTTGCCGTGCGTGGTGTCAGGCTCGAGTCAATCGTCGACCTCCACGATCTGTTTGCGTACGTGATTGAGCCGGCGCTGCGCCGCGGCTGCGAACTCCTGATCGAAGCCGACAGACCGCTGGCCGAGCTGCATCCTAGCGACTTCATCGACGAGGCTTTCGGCTACGCATGGACGCTCGAACGGCTGCACTGGCTGGCCGAGCACCCGCCGCCAGGGCGAGGGCACAGCTCGCCGACAACCGAATCGGCCGAACCCGCTTGGCTCACGCGCCTCGACGAGCCGCAACGCCGCGCCGTACTCAGCCATCATGGTGTGACCCAGGTCATTGCCCCGGCCGGCAGCGGCAAAACGCTCGTTCTGGTAAGCCGCGTTCGCGAGTTGTTGCAGCGCGGCGCGGCGCCAGAAGCCATCCTCTGCCTGACGTTCAACGCGAAGGCTAAAGATGAGTTGCAGCAGCGGCTCAAAGGGGCGGGTACAGCGAGCATTGAGGCGCGCACCTTTCATAGTGTGGGCCGCATGATCCTCCAGGCTGAGGGCCAAGGCCGGCCGCTGGCCAAACCACCGAGCCTGCGCCAATGGCGGCGACTGGCAAAGACCGCCCGCGACAGCCTGGGTGAGCGCGGCACTTGGGTAGAAGCGGACGAGGCCGGGGCGGCAGTGACCGGCTACAAGCTCGGCGCCATGATTACGCCGGCCGAAGCTGAGCGACAGGCCGAAGCTGCCTGGCGCGTGGCCATCGAGGCCGTCGACGCCAAGCGCAGGGAGGGAGGGCGGCATGGACGAGAAGTTCCGGCGGGTACCAGACATCCTGTCGACCGGTCCACGAGTGCAGCGGCGTTGGCCGCCGTGACGGCGAGCGCGCTGGCGGTCACCACAGCGCGCATCTATGCCCTCTATCAGCACCAGCTCGAAGAGACAGGCAAGCAGGACTTCGACGACATGATCGTGCGGTCGGTCCGCCTGTTGCGCGCCGATGCCGACGTGCGCGCCCGCTGGCAGCAGCGCTGGCAGTACTTGCTCGTCGACGAGTACCAGGACATCGAACCGGCCCAGGAGATGCTCGTGCGTTTACTGGCGGCACCACAGGACTGCCTCTTCTGTGTCGGCGACGAAGACCAGACACTTTACGCGTGGCGGCGTGCTTCAATCGAGACGATGCTCGCCTTCGATCTCGCCTACCCCGGTCTGCAGCGTATCGCCCTGGCGCGCTGCTATCGCTGTCCCGAAGCGATTGTCAGCTGCGCACGCCGTCTGGTCGAGCACAACCGCTATCGTTTCCCCAAAGCGATCAAGGCGGTGGCGGCAGCACCCGCCGCCGGCACCTCCTGCCGAGCGGGCACGGGTGGAGGCGACCGCATCACCGTCATTGCCGCCGAGTCGTTGCTGCACGGTGCGGCTCTGGTCGCCGAGCAACTTGGCGGCAGCGAGCCATCAGAGGTCGCCGTGGTGGCGCGCACGAGCCGGTTGCTGCGCCTTGTCGCCGCCGAATGCGTCGCTCAGGGTATTCGTTTTCAGGGCTCGGCGCAGATCCTCCCTGCAGGTGAAGCGCATGCGCTCCTGAGTGCCTACCTGCGTGTCCTCACCAACCGGCGCGCGGCCAGCGGCGCCGACGTCGGCGCCGTACTGCGCGCGCCCAACCACCACCTGCCCGTTGCGGCGCAAACAGCGATTGCACAGCGTTTGCGCCAGGGAGCAACCTTCGCCGAGGCTGTCGCCGGCCTCAGCCACGATGCACTTCACTTCTCGGCGCTCGACGAAGCTGCAGTGTTTCTCGACGATCTCTCCGACCCTGGCGGTGACGCCAGCGAGATTCTTTGGCGATTGCGCAGCGAAGGCGGGCTTGACCAGCAGATTGTCAACCAGGAAAGTCTGTCGGCAACCGAGCAGATCGAAGTCGAGACGCTGATGGCAGCGCAGCACGCCAGCGAGGGGTCCACGCTGGCTGAGTTCGCCGCCAAGTGGACTGCTCAGGATCATCTCGTCGACGCCGGCTTGACTACCGGCGACGGCGTCGAGTTGACGACTGTGCACGGGGCCAAGGGCCGCGAGTGGCCCACCGTCTACCTGTTCGGCGCCGACGAGCATCAGCTCCCCCACGCCAGTTCCGCCAACGACATCGAGGCCGAACGGCGCATTGCCTACGTTGCCTTCACGCGCGCCCGTGAGCGCTTGGTCATCGTCTACACGGCCGGCCAACAAAGTCGCTTTCTGGTCGAGGCCGGCCTCGTGGCGCCGGCGCCAGGGTAGACTGTGCCACGGCGCGCCAGTAGACCGCCGCAACGGATCAGAAGCACACTCGGCGACGCGTTTCGCGCCGCCGAGTGTGCGGAATCCTACGAACGGCGTAAGCCCTGCCACCAACTGACAGACCAGTACCAACGGAGGAGTCCCACGTGGCCGAATCACTGCCGACGGGCGACATCGAGGTCCAGGCGCTCACCCGCCTGTTTGGCGAGTTAAGAGCCGTCGACAACGTCGATCTCGTCGTCCCGTCGGGCCAGATCTTCGCCTTTCTGGGCCCCAACGGAGCCGGCAAATCGACCGTTGTTAAAGTACTCACGACGATCCTGGCGCCAACGACAGGTATGGCCCGCGTAGCCGGCTACGACGTTACCCGTGAGGGTGGCCGTGTACGCCGCGCGATCGGCGTGGCCCTGCAAGAGGTCGGTCTCGACCCACTCATGACGGCGCGTGAAGTTCTCGTGCTGCAAGCGCAGCTCTTCGGTAGCTCGGCTAGTGCAGCACGCCTTACAGCTGACCGCCTACTGACCCTGGTCGACCTGGCCGATGTCGCGACCGACAAACGCAGCGGCGAGTACTCCGGCGGCATGAAGCGCCGCCTCGATCTGGCCCTGGCTCTGGTGCACAACCCCCGCATTCTCTTTCTCGACGAACCTACCACCGGTCTGGATCCAGCCAGCCGAATGGCGATCTGGGACGAGGTGCGACGCCTTAACCGGGAGAAAGGCATGACCATCTTCCTGACCACCCAGTACCTGGAGGAGGCCGATCGCCTGGCCGAACAGGTGGCGATCATCAACCACGGCAGCATTGTCGCTCGCGGTGCGCCGGCAGAGCTCAAGAAGGGCCTTGGCGACGAGGTAGTCGAACTTACCCTGGCGACGGCGGAGCCAGCGGCGCGCGCCGACGCCGCCCTGGCTTCGCTCGCCCCAAACCGTCAGCTGAGCGGTCGCAAGCTGCGCCTCTACTTCGCCGACGCCGCCCACGCGCTGCCCGAAGTCGTGCGTCGCCTCGACGCCGCACAAGTCGGTTTCTCCGGGCTGACTGTCAGCCAGCCGACGCTCGACGACGTCTTCCTGCGCGTCACTGGCGAGCTCCTCGGCAATCAGGAGCCTGCCGGGGAAGAGGGGACGGGTGTTACGGCGGCCGTGCCGGGCGACTCCGCCGCCGCGGCGGCCGGCGAGAAGGTCTCGGCGTGAACGACATCGTCCTCATCGTCAGGCGCTCGCTCTTGAATGCCCTGCGCGTGCCGGCGGCGATCATTCCTAACATCGCGATCAGCGTCTTCTTCCTCTTCGTCTACAACTCCGGCCTCAGCTCGGTCGGTAAGTTGCCGGGCTTCAAAGGTACCTACCTTGGCTTCATTCTGCCGGTGGCAATTGTCAGCGCTGCCGTAGGCGGTGCCGGCTCGGCCGGTCAAGCCCTCGTCAAAGACATTGAATCCGGCTACTTCACCAAGCTCTTGCTGACACCGACACGGCGACTGGCCCTCGTCTGGGGACCGATGGTCTCGGGCGCCATCATCCTCGTCGGTCAGGTCCTGCTCATTCTGCTGCTGGCGCTCCTGCTCGGGCTGCGCTCGGCCAGCGGCTTGCTCGGACTAGTCGTCGTCACCGGCTACGCATTTCTCTGGGGCATGGCCTTTGCCGGTTACGCCGTCTTCTTCGCTCTGCGCACGAAGAATGCGGCCGCGGCCCAGGCGGCGACGCTGGCGTTTTTCCCGCTCATCTTCCTGAGCACGACATTTGTGCCCAAGCAGTACATCACGGCGACGTGGCTCCGATGGGCCGCAACCATCAACCCGACGACCTATGTGTTTGACGCCATGCGCTCGCTGCTCAACGACGGCTGGCAGGCACGGCCGCTGCTCGTCGGCCTGGCCGTGACCCTCGCCTTCGCCACGCTCACCGGCACTCTGGCGCTGTGGCAGGCGCGCAAGGCGACACAACTCACGTCATAACGACACCGTCGCCCAGATAGCACCTGAGCCTCGTCACCGCGCCGCTCGGCGGCCGCAAATTATAACGGCAGCGCGTTGCTCCTGGGTGCATAATGCGCTCAAGTCATCCGTCGACCACATCCACCTTCATCCAAAGGGGAGCCTATGATGCCGTTACCACCAGAATTGCTGCCGGCTGTGCCACATATCGACTTCAGCATTTTTGACCTGGCGGTGCCCAACATCATTGTCTGGGGAGCGCTGATCGTTGTCTTCGTGATCGCTCTGCTGGCGCCGCTGCCGCGC
>JBKQWK010000128.1:0-4118 GCA_052139595.1 Thermoleophilia bacterium
AGGGCGCCGTGCAACGCCCCGGCGGCGCCGGCCTCTGACTGCATCTCGATCACCTCAGGAACTACGCCCCACAGGTTAGGCTTGCCGGCAGCAGACCAGTCGCCGGCCGCCTCCGCCATCGGCGAGGCCGGCGTAATCGGAAAGATCGATACGACTTCGCTGAGTGCGTAGGCAACGCGAGCCGCAGCCCCGTTGCCGTCAACGCACGCCCACCGCTGCTCCTCACGCGCCACGACGCTTCCTCCCTTGCCCGACGGCAGTCCTCGCAACCCGCACCTGAGCGAGGCTACGGCAGTTGCCTCCCTCTTCGCACCTTCGCTTCAGGCGCACCTATGATGCACGCAAACCCGGCGGCGTACAACGCCAGCGGCAGAGAGTTTGCGGGCCGGCATCTGCGGCCGCCGGCCCCAATCCGATTAATTCGCCACCGTTGCCGCCGTCTGGCGGTCGGCATAGACTTGCTACCGTCCTAACATCTTTTCGCAAGGAGGCCGCATGCGCGTGCTGGTGGTTGGTGGCGGCGGCAGAGAGCATGCTCTCATTCACGCTTTCTCTTCGTCCAAGCTCGCCACACAGCTCTTCTGCGCGCCCGGCAACGCCGGCACCGCCGAGGAGGCGAGCAACGTCGCCATCGACGGCGAAGCCCTGCCGGAACTACTTGCCTTCGCCAAGCGGCAGCGCATCGACCTCACGGTAATTGGTCCAGAGGCGCCTCTTGTGGCCGGCATCAGCGACCTCTTCGCCGAGAACGGCCTACTCGTCTTCGGCCCGGGCAAAGATGCTGCCCGGCTCGAGGGCAGCAAGGCGTTTGCCAAAGAGATCATGTACGAAGCACAGGCACCGACTGGTCATTATCGTTGCCATAGCTGCCTCGATGACGCCCTGCGCTATCTCGACAGCCAGAGCAACTTCCCTGTAGTCATCAAGGCCGACGGTCTCGCCGCCGGTAAGGGCGTTACCATTGCCCAGAATCACGAGCAGGCCCGCGTCGCCATTGAAGAGAGCCTCGTCGCCAGGCGCTTTGGCGACGCCGGCGCTACCGTTCTAATCGAAGAATACCTGCAGGGCGCCGAGGTGTCGCTGCTGGCCATCTGCGACGGCAAATCGGTGCTGCCTCTGGCACCAGCGCAAGATTACAAGCGCATCTTCGCCGGCGACCACGGTCCCAATACGGGTGGCATGGGCAGCTACTGTCCGGTTCCGGGCTTCGCCGCCGACGCCGCCGAACGCATCGTCGACGAGATCTACCAGCCCGTGCTGGAGGCCCTGCGCCGGCGTGGCATCGAATACCGCGGCGTCCTCTACGGCGGTCTCATCGTCACCGACCACGGCGTGAAACTGCTCGAGTTCAACTGCCGCTTCGGCGATCCCGAGACGCAGGCGATCCTGCCACGCCTCGACGGTGACCTGCTTGAGATCTGCCTGGCGGCAGCCAACGGCGAACTCGACACAGTCGATTTCGCCGTCAGGCCGCAAGTCTGTGTTTCGGTCGTGCTGGCCAGCAAGGGCTACCCAGCCGCCAGCAGCAAGGGCGATGTCATCAGCGGCCTTGCTGCCGCCGCTGCCGAGCCCGACGTGACCGTCTACCACGCCGCCACCGCCCGGCGCGGCCGCGACGTCGTTACGACCGGCGGCCGCGTGCTCGCCGTGAGCGCGCTCGGCGATAGCTTCGCCGCCGCGCGCGAACGCGCCTATGCGGCCGTACGACACATTCATTTCGACGGGATGCAGGTACGCGACGACATCGGCGCCCGCGCGGTCGAAGCCGAGCAAGGTGATGTGGCGCTCTTCCCAGGCACCTGGACGAGCTGAGGAGAAATGATGGAAAACACCAGCACCGCGGTGGAGCAGCTGCTCAAAGGGATCTCGATGGAACCGGTGCTCGTTGGGATTGTCATGGGCAGCGAAAGCGATCGCGAGATCATGGATGCCGCCGCACAAGAACTTGCCCAGCGCGGCATCAAGCATGAGGTCAGCGTGCTTTCGGCCCATCGCGACCCCGAGAAGGTGGCCAACTACGCTAAAAGAGCGCAGCAACGCGGCCTGCGCGTCATCATCGCCGGCGCCGGCAAAGCGGCGGCGCTACCGGGAGTCATTGCCTCGTACACCAACCTGCCGGTCATCGGCGTGCCGATCAAGACCAGCGATCTGGACGGGCTCGACTCCCTGTTGAGCATCGTCCAGATGCCACCCGGCGTACCGGTTGCCTGCGTAGCCATCAACGGCGCTCGCAACGCGGCCATTCTGGCCGCCAAGATCCTTGCTGTATAGACCCCCTCGCAAACCGCCCACGTTTGCCGCTGGGAACAAGAAGCACGACCAGCGTTAAGGAACGCACAGACGACGACCGCAGGGAGACGCCGCATGGCGAACATCGAGGTCTACTCCAAAGCCTGGTGCCCCTACTGCGCCAAGGCGAAGGCGCTGCTCAAAGCGAAGGAGTTGCCCTTCACCGAGATTGACGTCACCCACGACCGTGAACTGCAGCGGGTCATGATTGAGCGTTCCGGCCGCCGCACTGTGCCGCAAATCTTCATTGACGGCGAGGCAATCGGCGGCTACGACGACCTCGCCAGCCTCAACGCCACCGGCGAACTCGACCGCAAGCTGGGGCGCGGCGCCACCGAGATCAAGACGATTTACGATGTCGCCGTGATCGGCGGCGGCCCGGCCGGCCTGACGGCCGCCATGTACGCCGCCCGTAAGAACCTGAGCACGATCATCATTACCCTCGACATCGGTGGCCAGGTGGGCATCACCGCCGAGGTCGCCAACTACCCCGGCTTTGACTCCATCACCGGCCCCGAACTCATGCAGCGCTTTCACGAACAGGCGGTCCGCTACGGCGTCGAGCAGCTGATCGGCGAGAAGGTCGTCAGTCTGCGCATGGAAGGCCGCTCCAAGGTCCTGGAGCTGGCTTCTGGTCGCGCGCTGCGCGCCAAGTCGCTGATCGTCGCCAGCGGCGTACAGAAGAAACGTCTCGACGTGCCCGGCGAGAAAGAACTGTTTGGCCGCGGCGTCGTCTACTGCAGCACCTGCGACGGCCCCCTGTTCAAGGATCTCACAATTGCCGTAATCGGCGCGGGCAACTCGGCGCTCGAAGCCGTGATCGAGATGAATGGCATCGCCCGCAAGGTCTATTGGGTTCACCGCGGCGCGAGCGAAGCCGACGCGATTCTGATCGACAGGGTGCATGCCTGCGAGCGCGTCGAAGCAGTCAGAGGTGTGCAGCCCGTCGCCATCCTGGGCGAAAACACTGTCACCGGACTTGTCGTTCGCGACCTCGAGTCCGATGCTGATCGACAACTCGACGTCGACGGTGTCTTCATCGAAATCGGCTTGTTCCCCAACACCGAGTTCGCCCTCGACCTGCTCGAGACCAACGAACGCGGCGAGATCAGCGTCGACCCACATGGCAACACCGGCGTGCGCGGCATTTTTGCCGCCGGCGACGCCACAGACGGTCACGACAAACAGATCATCATCGCCGCCGGCGAGGGCGCCAAAGCAGCCTTGGCGGCATTCGAATACCTCGTCACGCAAGTCTGACGACGAGACAGCGCGGAGGAGGCGCCGAATGGATCCCAAGTCAGTCGCCCGCTTCATCTACGTTGCCGTCGCACTTATGGCGGTCGCAATGGTGGTTTACATCGTCTACGTGGCCGTCCAGTGAGCGGCTGCCCTGAAACTACACAAGGAGGACCAAGGATGAAGAAGAACGGCATCACCGCCCCGAACGGCGCTCCGCCGGTGGGGCCATACTCGCCGGCCGTAGGCGCGGGCGACCTCGTTTTTCTCAGCGGCCAGATCGGCCTCGACGCTGCCGGCAACCTCGTCGGTGAAACAGCCGTCGAACAAGCGCGTCAGGCACTCGACAACATGGTCGCTCTGCTCACGGCTGCCGGCTTGACCACCGACGCGGTCGTCAAGACAACCATTTTCCTCACCGACATGGCCGACTTTGCCGCCGTGAATGACATCTATGCTGGCTACTTCGCGGCGCCCTTCCCGGCCCGATCAGCATTCGCCGTCGCCGGTTTGCCCAAGAACGCGCGCTTCGAGATTGAGGCACTCGCGATTCGATGACCGGCCGCCGACAACGCCGCGCGGCCCGCCGG
>JBKQWK010000129.1:0-4967 GCA_052139595.1 Thermoleophilia bacterium
GCCCGCAGATTGCCGCCACCCTGCGGCGGTTTGCCGATGAAACGCCGGTCAACCTGATACTCACGACCGGCGGCACCGGTTTCACCAGTCGCGACGTTACCCCCGAGGCAACGCGCGATGTGATCGACCGCGAGGCGCCGGGGCTGGCCGAGGCGATGCGCCTTCTCTCACTACAAAAGACGCCACATGCCATGCTCAGCCGTGCCGTCAGTGGTCTGCGCGGCCGCACCCTGATCGTCAACATGCCGGGTAGTCCGCGCGCCTGTCGCGAGCAGTTTGCCATGATCAGGGCCGCTCTACCCCACGGCATCGAAAAACTCCTCGACCAGGGTGGCGACTGCGCCACGCCCTGACCGGCAGTGGACCCGGTCGCCGGCTCGCTGACTGCGTCGGCTTGCGGGTCCGACCCGGCTACTTCGGGTCCGGCACGGCCCGTCGCACCGCGCAACCGGCGCGACTGACCCGCTTGCACAGCGGTCGTCACACGGTGCGCAGGTAGTCGTCGATTGATCTCGCCGCCACTTTGCCGTCACCCATGGCGAGGATCACGGTAGCGCCGCCACGGACGATGTCGCCGCCGGCGAATACTCCCGGCAGAGAAGTCGCCTGGTGATCGTCGGCGACGATGTTCCCCCATTTGTTCAGTTCGAGTCCCTGGGTGGCGCTGGTGAGCAAGGGGTTGGCCAAGGTGCCAAGGGCTACGACGACGATGTCGCAGGGCAGCTCGAATGCGCTGCCCGGGACAGGGAGCGGGCGACGGCGGCCACTGGCGTCGGGCTCGCCCAATTCCATTCTCTGCAACTTGACGCCGCGCACCCACCCTTTCTCGTCACCCAGGATTTCCAGCGGCGCGACGAGGAAGCGGAAGTCGATGCCCTCTTCCTCGGCGTGAGCGATTTCCTCTTGGCGGGCTGGCATTTCGGCCCGCGTGCGCCGATAGGCACAGATCGCGTGCTGGGCACCCAGACGTCTAGCGGTGCGCACACTGTCCATGGCGACGTTGCCGCCACCAAAGACGACCACGGTCTCGCCGCGAGCGATCGGCGTGCCGCCCTCGATATCCATCCAGGCGCCCATGAGATTGACGCGGGTGAGGTATTCATTGGCCGAGTAAACGCCTTTGAAATTCTCGCCCGGCAGATTGAGAAACATAGGGAGACCGGCGCCATTGGCGATGAAGACAGCGTCAAAGTCCGCCTGCAGTTCGGCTACGGTCAGCGTGCGGCCGATGATAACGTCGCATTCGATCTCCACGCCCAGCTTGCGCAGGTTCTCGACTTCGCTGTCGACGATACGCTTGGGCAGACGGAACTCGGGGATGCCGTAGCGAAGCACGCCGCCGGTGTCGTGCAGGGCCTCGAAGATGTGCACGCTGTGGCCTAGGCGCGCCAGCTCGCCGGCGACGGTGAGCCCACCGGGACCGGCGCCGACCACGGCCACCTTCTTGCCGCTCGGCGTTACCGCCGGGGCCTCGAACTCCATGTTCGCGGCCGCCCAGTCGGCCACAAACCGTTCGAGCCAGCCGATAGCCACCGGATCGCCCTTCTTGCCGCGGACGCAGACGCCTTCGCACTGGACTTCTTGTGGGCAGACGCGTCCCGTAGTTGCCGGCAAGGCGTTGTCGGTGAGCAGCACGCGCGCAGCTGTCGCGAAATCGCCGTGGGCAACGGCGTCGAGAAAATCGGGAATGCGTACTTCGACGGGGCAGCCGGCGACGCAGGGCCGGTTCTTGCACTGCAGACAACGCTGCGCTTCAATCACAGCCAGCTCGGGCGTGAGGCCCTGGTTTACCTCGGTGAAGGTGTGAGCACGCACAGCAGCGTCCTGTTCGATCATCTTCACGCGGCCGATCTGATTGCGTTCTTTGGTCGTCAACTCGCGGGCGGTAAGGGCCTCAAAGGATAGTGCCGCCGTGAGTTTGCAGCCGTGTTTATCGAGTTCGTGGTAGGTACCCTGGCGCGCGGTCAGTTCGTCGAAGTCGATGTCGTGCGCATCGAACTCGGGGCCGTCAACACAGGCGAACTTGACCTTGCCGGCAACGGTCACCCGACAGCCGCCGCACATGCCGGTGCCGTCTACCATCACGGGGTTGAGCGAAACGATGGTCTTGACACCATACTTGGCGGTGAGGCTGGCGATAGCCTTCATCATCGGCACGGGGCCGACTGCGTACACCGCATCAGGCTTGCTGCCGTCGGTCGCCTGCAGGAGACGCTCGAGTGGCGCCGTGACGAAACCCTTTTCGCCCAACGTGCCGTCTTCAGTTGTGCAGATCGTTTCGGTTGAGAAGGCGGCCAGCTCATCACGCAGCACCACATACAGTGCACTACGACCGCCGATGATGGTGATCAGCTCGTTGCCGCCGCCGGCCAGTGCTTTGGCGAGCGGGAAGAGAACGGCCGTACCGGCGCCGCCACCGACGCAGACAACCTTGCCCCACTTCTTGATCTCGGTTGGCCGGCCGAGGGGGCCGGCAACATCACGAAAGTATCCGCCTCCGGGCACGGCAACGAGGTTCTTGGTGCTCGTGCCGACTGCTTGAATGATGAGTGTGATCGTGCCCGCCTCGATGTCGGCGTCGGCGATCGTCAGTGGGATGCGTTCGGCTGTGTCGTCAAGCCGCACAATGACGAACTGACCGGGCTGACGTGCCTTGGCGACCCGCGGCACTTTGAGAACCATGCGATTGAGCTGGGGAGCGATCTCTTCGTTACTGATGACTTCGAACATCACGAACCTCTTTCGACCGTCCGGCCGCTGGGCATTGGCCTCGGCGGCACGGCGTAGCTCTCTGCGTGTGCAGGTGACAAACGAAGGGTACCATCCGAATCTAGCTGGTGTCGCCTGTGTTACCGATGAACTGCAGCCGGCACCGCGCGCAGAAGGTCGACATTCGCCAGAAGGAGCACCATGATGCCTGTCACCCGCGCTGTTCGCGAGATCGTCACACCGCAGTGGGTCATCGAAGGGGCCGGCGTACGCTTGCAGCGGAGCATTGCGACGCGCACGCTCGATTATGTCGATCCTTTCTTGCTGCTTGACCATTTTCACAGTGATGACCCCGCCGACTACTTGGCGGGTTTTCCTCTGCACCCGCACCGTGGTATCGAGACTGTCACCTACATGCTCGCCGGCGAGGTCGATCACAAAGACAGCATCGGCAACGCAGGCACGATCGGCCCGGGTGACGTGCAGTGGATGACAGCCGGCGGCGGCATCATGCACGAGGAGATGCCGCGCCCGCGGGAGGGGCGTCTGCACGGTTTCCAGCTCTGGGTGAACCTGCCGGCAGAACTGAAAATGACCAAGCCGCGTTACCAGGAAGTCGCCGCGGCGACAATCCCCGTGGTCGAGCTTGCCGACGGGGTCGAGGTGCGCGTCATTGCCGGTGTCGTGGGCGGCGTGCAGGGCGCCGTGACCGGGATCGCCGCTGATCCGGAGTACCTCGATGTGACCGTGCCGGCAGGGGTAACGGCGACGCTCCCCGTGGCCAACGGTCACGCTGCCTTCGCCTATGTCTTTGCCGGAGCCGGCCGGTTTGTCGCTGATGCCGGCGATGACGGACGCCCGGTGGGTGCGGCTGCTCTCGTGCTGTTTGCCGACGGTGACCAAGTGCGGGTGACGGGGGCCGGCCAGACGGTACGTTTCTTGCTCGTTTCCGGGAAGCCGCTCGGTGAGCCGATCGCCCGCTACGGGCCTTTTGTCATGAACACGCGGGCAGAAATCGATCAAGCGCTGAGTGACTTGCGCGCCGGCACGTTTGTTTATCAGGGATAAGTTCGCCTGCTGTGACGCGCCGGTGGCAATGAGGTGTTAGAGCGGCAGCCTCTGCTTGCCGATGTGCGAAAGGAACGTGGCGATGGCAGCGTCGGCCTCTTCGACGGCACGCCGGTGGCCGGCATTGAGCCGGTCGCCGACACTCTGCCGGGTAACGCCGAGTTGCGCGGCGACCTCGCGTTGATGGACGAGCGAACGATAGGCTCTTATCGCATCCCACTGCTTGGGCGTGCGTGCCAGAATCAACGGGTCGACGAGTCGACAGATGGCTGCCAGGAGGACATCGGTAGCCTCGCCCGTGCCCAGGTAACGGGTCAATCCACCGTCGCCGGCCAGGAGGTGCAGTGCCCGGCGGGCAATCTCGAAAGCATTTCGTGTGGCCACACTGGCGTCACTGGTCTGATCGACTGAGCCAATGCCGACGGCGGCCCTCAGCAATCTCGGTGCCAGCGTCTCGCGCATGACGCTCAGACACAGCGGTGCTTGAGCCGGGTCGGCGAGAGTGCCTTCGATGCGGTCGCCGGTGGTGCACAAAAACGGCTCGGCCAAAGCGGGGCCAAAGAGTTCATTCACGCGGTCAACTGCAGAACGCAGTGCCGTGGCCAGGGCTTCACGGTCAACAATTTGTTCTGAACCGACAATGTCGGCAAAGATGACGGCTAAGATCCTGGGGTCGCGGCGCCTGTCGATGGGCATGCCTTAAGCTACGCCACGGGACCGGGCGATTCCTCTTCTGTTCGGCGGTTCTCGCCCTGGCGGACGCTGTCTCGACGCCCAGCACCTCCAGGAGCAATGGCAGTACGCTGTTTCTTACGCTACACTGGTGTAAAGTTTCACGTTGATCGAATCCGCGGGGGTATGCCTGTGAACAAGAAGGCCCGCACACGACTCATTGTCGCTACTGTCGTTATTGTTGTCGCCTTCGCTGCCGGCCTGATCTACCTCGTCACCAAGCAGGGTGCTTACTACCGTCAGGTGAGCGAACTCAGCAGCCAGAACTTGAATGGCAAGACCGTTCAAGTTGGCGGCGCGGTCATCGGCAAGAGCGTCACGCGCAATGCCACTGGCGTGCACTTTGTCATTCAGGATCTCACCGGCAAGCCTAACACGGTCAAGGTCAACTACGACGGTCAGATGCCGAGCACCTTCGGCTCCGGTGTCGACGTCGTCGTCACTGGCCCTTATCTGGC
>JBKQWK010000130.1:0-3758 GCA_052139595.1 Thermoleophilia bacterium
CTCTTGCAACTCACCGCCACAGTTCGGGCAGTGCTCCTTGGGCTTTCTCTCCAGCCAGAAACGGCGGCCGCAGACAGAACAGCGCTGCGCTACTGCCATGCCGACATCGACGATGTACTCATAGCTACCGGGATCGCCGCGCTTTCTGATGTGACCTCGCATCCTTGACTCCCTCTGCTCGTTGCGACGCTCACGCGTCTCTCTGTAGTGCGGGGTCAAGCATGGCTCTCTCCTGGCCACTCGGGAAGCGCTTATGACGCTCCCGATGCACGGAATCTCAGGCATTGGCAGACCTTTACGGTGCGGCCATGGGGGCCCACTGTGGGCGGCAGTTGGTCGGCCACGTTGGCCGGTGCAGCACGTTCCTGCGGCCCGCATCACTGGCGGGATCACGAACCTCTACGTGGCCTTGGACGTGGCCTCTGGGAACGTCATCGCCGATCTTACCGACCGGCACCGCAGCGAGGAGTTTCGCCGCTTCTTGAACCTGGTGAACCGCAGCGTTCCGGATCACCTTGAGGTGCACGTGATCGTCGACAACTCCTCGACGCACAAGACCCCCGCCATTCACCGCTGGCTTCTCCGCCATCCGCGTCTCAGGCTGCACTTCACCCCGACCGACAGCTCCTGGCTCAACCTCGTCGAGCGCTGGTTTGCCGAGCTCACGACCAAGTGGCTGCGCCGCGGCAGCCACCGCTCGACCAAAGAGCCGGTGGCCTCGATCCGCACCTGGATCAGCGACTGGAACGAGAACCCGCGACCGTTCGTATGGCACAAGACCAGTGATGAGATCCTCGCGAGCCTCGCTGCATATTGCAAGCGAATATCTGACTCAGGACGCTAGTACCTAGTGGCAAAAGTTAACATAACGTTCTATCCTTGTCGCGTGAGCTCACCACCCCAGTAAGGAGGACGCATGGCCTACACTTCCACAGCGATTTGCCTCAGCGCCGAGGAGCGCAGCGTGCTGGAGAAGAACGTTCGTGCCGCGCGCACCGAGCAGCGCCTCGCCTTCCGCAGCCGCGTTGTCCTTCTGGCCGCGGCGGGGCTGGGCACCAACGCTATCGCCGCGCAGCTTGGGACCACTCCGGCCACAATCAGCAAGTGGCGTGTGCGCTTCGCGCGCCAGGGGCTTGCCGGCCTCGGCGATGCGCCCCGCAGTGGCGCTCCCGGCAGGTACAGCAAAGAGACCGAGCGGCGCATCCTCGCCAAGCTCGACGAGCCGGTCCCCGAGGGGGAGACGGTGTGGACTGCGCGGCTCCTTGTGAAGGAGCTCGGCGACGTCTCCGCAGACCACGTCTGGCGGGTCCTGCGGCGCCACGGCATCCACCTGCAGCAGTGGCGCAGCTGGTGCGTGAGCAGCGACCCCGAGTTCGCCGCCAAGGCGGCCGACATCGTCGGCCTCTACCTGGCCCCGCCCGAGAACGCGCTCGTCATCTGCGTCGATGAGAAGCCCTCGATCCAGGCGCTCGAGCGTGCCCAGGGCTACCTGCACTTCAGCGATGGGCAGACGTTCCGCGGCTTCAGCGACAGGTACAAAAGACACGGCACGACGACCCTGTTCGGCGCCCTCGAGGTGGTGACCGGCCTCGTAACTACGGGTCACTACCAGCGCCGCCGCCGGATCGAGTTCCTCGACTTCATGAACAGGCTGATCCGCCAGTACCCTGCCGATCAGGAGATCCATGTGGTCCTCGACAACCTGAGCACGCACGCGAAGAAGGGCGGCACCTGGCTGGCCCGCCACCCGCAGGTGCACTTCCACTTCACGCCCACCAATGCCAGCTGGCTGAACCAGATCGAGGTCTGGTTCAGCATCCTCACGCTGCGCCTGCTACGCGGCGGCAGCTTCACCTCCGCGAAGGAGCTGAGAGAGGCCATAGATTGCTTCACCCGAGCCTACTGCGAGGATTGCAGCCCGTTCGTCTGGACGAAGGACAGTGTGCAACAGGTGACCCTCAAACGATGTTATCCTGATTTATGCAGCTAGTGTAGTGTATCAGAAATAGCTTGACATACTGGCTGGCATCATGGTAGCCTTTGGACAATGGCAGCGACGACTTCGAGAACAATTGTTACTGAGGAGCAGCGCCTCGTCTTGGAGCGCTGGGTTGCTGCCCACCACACTTCGCAGAGTATCGCCCTGCGGGTACGCATCGTGCTTTTGGCTGCCGCCGGTGAGTCCAACAGCGCCATCGCCCGGCGTTTGTCCGTCAGCCGCCCGACAGTGATCATGTGGCGCAAGCGCTTTGCCGCCGGTGGACCAGAGGCCCTCACCGAGGTGCGTCCCGGGCGGGGGCGCAAGCGCACGATCTCGGCGGCCAAGGTCAAGGTGATTGTCGCCGCCACGACTCAGACCGTGCCCCCGGGGCAAACGCACTGGAGCTGTCGCACGATGGCGAAAGCTCAGGGCGTGAGTGCCGCCACGGTGCAGCGCATCTGGGACGCTCACGGCCTCAAGCCGCACCGCAGCCGGGCGTTCAAGCTCTCAGGCGACCCGCTGTTCACCGAGAAGCTCACCGACGTCGTCGGTCTCTACCTGAACCCGCCCGAGAAGGCGCTCGTGCTCTGTGTCGATGAAAAGAGCCAGATCCAGGCGCTCGAGGCCACCCAGCCGAGTCTGCCGATGAAGCGTGGCCGCGCCGGGACCCTGACCCATGATGACAAGCGCAACGGCACGACGACACTGTTCGCGGCGCTCAACACGCTCGATGGCAGTGTCGTCGGCCAGTGCTTAGCGCGTCATCGTCACCAGGAGTTCTTGAAGTTTTTGCGCACGCTTGATCGCCAGTTTCCGGCGCAACTGGAACTGCATCTGATCCTCGATAACTACCAGACCCACAAGCACGCCAATGTGGCTGCCTGGCTTCACAAGCACCCGCGCTTCCATCTCCACTTCACACCCACGAGCAGTTCCTGGTTGAATCTCGTCGAGCGCTGGTTTCGTGAGCTGACGGAGAAGGCCCTGCGCCGCGGTGTCTTTGCCAGCGTGCCCGATCTGATCGCTGCCATCGACGAGTTCCTCGCGGCCCACAACGACGATCCCAGGCCGTTCGTCTGGACGGCGTCGGTTGAAGCTATCCTCGCGAAGGTCGGACGCTGTAAAGCGGTTTTAGAGACAGTACACTAGGTACTAGGCGCAGCGAACGCCGGGCAGCCGCAACGAATGTGCAAACGTCCGCGAGAAACCCGGAGAAGTCGTGAGTTCCACGTATTCGATCTTCTTCGTGGCTAGGTGAATGGCCTTGTTTCGCCACTCCTGCGAGAGTAGCATCATTCGGGCACCCCATCCTGCACCGTTGCCGATTGTCGAACGTCACGTAATTCCCCACCCCGAGCGCCAAACAATTCCCCACCCGGTCTCGTGCGTTTCTTCTACTCCGTCGCACCTCCCTTAGCAAGCTTTGGGGTCGGTAGCGGCCGCCGTTGCGGCCGGTAGCTTTTGCCTTCCATGTGGATATGGAAGGAAGAGTTCACGAGTCGATCGAGTACCCCTTCGGCAACCACTGCGTTGGCAAACAGCTCATACCAGTCTTTCGGCGAGCGGTTGGCGGTGAGGATGAAGCAGCCGTGCCCAGCGCGTTCCGAGACGAGTTCGTAGAAGTCGTCACCCTGGCTTGCCGTGAAGGCACGCAGGGCAAAGTCGTCAAGGATCAGCAGATCGATACGTGCCAGGCGCCGCAGACGCTGTTCCCAGCTGCCGTCAGCCCGTCCGCCGGCCAGTTCGGCGAGCACGCGGCTGGTCTTGGCAAAGAGCA
>JBKQWK010000131.1:0-2655 GCA_052139595.1 Thermoleophilia bacterium
CCCGGCGGCCGGCTGCGGCTTCGCCGGCGGCCGGCCCCGCGGCCGCCGGGCCGCTCACCCTCAGCACGCCGCTGGCGGTACGCCGCGCACACGCCGGCTGGGCCCGTCTCTGGTTCATCGGCCGCTACGTGTACGTGCCGATGGCACTCGCCTTTGTGTTGACGACGCCGTTCGCGCTTCTCGATTTTCCCCAGTTCTGGCACGACTTCAGCCGTCAGAACACGATCGTGGCTCGCGGCTGGCTTGGGTTTGAACACATCGGCAAT
Source organism: Thermoleophilia bacterium (assembly GCA_052139595.1). Classification (GTDB taxonomy): domain Bacteria; phylum Actinomycetota; class Thermoleophilia; order UBA2241; family UBA2241; genus JBKQWK01. The sequence continues at coordinate 267 of JBKQWK010000131.1, forward strand.
ACCTACTGGTTCAACTTCCGGGTCAACCTCGCCGGTTCGCTTGGCCTGGTCCTGCTGGTACTGGCGTTGGCGGGCGTCATTTACGCTCTCTGGCGGCACTCCATCGTCGATCTGATGCTGGCGCCCTACGTGGTGATCTATTTTCTCTACATCAGCTCGTGGCACGAATTGCCCAACCGCTACCTGCTGCCGATCATTCCGCTGGCGCTGCTACTGGCGGCGCGACTTGGTCTGGTCCTCGGCCGTCTTCGTCTGCGGGTCCCGCGAATCGCGAGCGGTCGGGTGGCGACTCCGGGTTGGGTGGCGACCGCGGCCGCTGCACTGCTCATCGTGGCTCTGCTCGCCTGGGGCATTGCCGGGCAGCTTGGCAGCTCGCTAAGCTACGACCGCTCGCTGTCTGGCGTCGATGTGCGTGTCATCGCCCGGCAGTGGGTGCAGACGAACATCCGCTCGGGCGTCGCGCTGGCTGTCGACACCTACGCGCCGCCGTTGGTCACCGTCAGTGAACTGCCGTACTTTCGCGCCGCCGACGTCAAAACCGCCTACTACACTGTCTATCCGCTGGCGCTGCCGGTGCCGGGCGTGGTTGACCAGTGGCCCAGTTTGACGCAGCTCCGCCGGCAAAAGGTGCGCTACGTCATCGTTAGCTCGCTGGTTTATGACCGCGTAGACGCGGCGGCGACCGACTACCCGCAGCAGGCGGCCTTTTACCGCCACTTGGCGGAGGCAGCGACGCTGGTCAAGGTTTTCGCGCCACGGAGCCACGAGCGTGGTCCGGTGATCAAGATCTATCTGATTTAGCGGCCGTCAGCGATTGGTCAGGTAGGTGACGAGGCCGGCAGGGATGGGTAGCCAGAAGTTGATGATGCGGTAGGTGAGAACGACGGCCACGGCGAGTGCCGAAGGTACATCAAAGCCCACGTAGACGGCGACAAGCAGACCTTCGATGGCGCCGAGGCCACCGGGCGTAGGGGCCAGGGTACCGACGGAGTAGGCAATCACATAGCCGATGGTGAGCGACTCAAACGGCATGTGGTAGCCGAAAGCGAAGAACGTAACCCACAGACAGAGCAAGTCGAAGAGCCAGTAGAGACAGGCGAAGGCGGAGGTGGTGCGAACGGCACCGTGATGAGTGGTCATGCGGCGCATGCCGATGAACAGGTTGTCGAGCCAGCCGTCGATGTGATCTTCGCTGATCACCGTGCGCCGGGTCACTGTATTGACGAAGCGGGCAATCTGGGCCACGCGGCGGCGCAGTCTGGTGCGATGCTTATAGAGGTAGGCGCCGTAGGCGACGAGGCTGAGCAAGAGGAGGATCAGGAGTGCCGCTCCGGCATAGGCCCAGATGGATTCGTCGCCGGTGGTGACGAGAACCAGCAGGGCGACGAAGAACAGGGCCCAGAGGACGACGTAGTTGAAGAATTGCTGGGCGGCAATGGCGACAAAGACGAGTCCGTGAGGTACCTCTTTCCGGCGCAAGGCGTTGTAGCTGACGATCCAGCCGCCAACGCCGCCGGCCGAAAACACATGGCTGACGGCAAGACCGCTGAGCGTGATTGTCATGACCCGGCGCAGCGACAGGCGAATAGCGAGCACGCGCAGCAGATAGCGAAAGAGGTTGGCATAACCGGTGAGAGCGATTATTTCGAGCACGACGGCGACAAGGAGCAAGGGCCAGTGGGCGTGGGCGATGAGACCAAATGACTTCTCGGTGCCGACGAGCTTGGGCAGAAGCAGGTAGAGACCGAGGACAATGATGACGAACACGATGACTCTGCGCAGCGCTTTGATCGCGACCCTCCCCCCGGCGCGGCCGGGCGTGGCAGAGTTTGCAGGATACCATAGCGCTTGTGGCACGCGCGGTGATGCCGCGTGACGCGGGTAAAAGTCTGCGGGATCACCCGCGTCGGCGACGTTGAAGTCGCCGTTGGTCTGGGCGTCTGGGCGTTGGGCGTGGTGCTCAGCGCGAGTCCGCGCCGCGTCGCTCCGGCGGCGGCGGCGCGGCTGCTTGCCGCGGCGCCGGCGTCGGTGCTGACGGTTGGCGTGTTTACGACCGAGAGTGCCACCGAGGTTGCTACGGCGGCGGCACTGGCCGGCGTCAGGGCAATACAGTTGTCGGCCGGCGCCGACGGCCCCGGTGTCACGGCCGTGCGGGCAGCGCTTCAGGCGAGAGGGGCGAAGCCGGCGACAATCATCGCGGCGGCTGACACCATCGACGCCGAGCTGGCCGATTACGTGTTGCTCGATTCGCGTCTCGGCGGCAGCCCGCATGCCGGCAATGAGTGCGCTAGCGGCGAGAGCGCCAGCGACGAGTCGGCCAACGGTGAACGGGCGCACAGCGAATCTGCGAGTGGCGAATGCGCTGGCGCCGGGCGCCCGCTCTGCGGGC
>JBKQWK010000132.1:0-2855 GCA_052139595.1 Thermoleophilia bacterium
CGCTGTCTGGTGGCCGGCGCCGGCGGCGACGCGCGACGCAAGATCGAGGGATTGCTGGCTGCCGGCGCCAGCGTGGTCGTGATCGCCCCCGAAATCGCCAAGCTGCCGACCGGCGCCGTGGGCGAGCGGCGGGCCGTCCGGCCCGCCGACCTGGACGGCGCCGTACTCTGCATCTGCGCTACCGATGATGCGGCTGTCAATGCGTCGCTGGCCGCTGAAGCGCGCGCTCGCGGCATCTGGGTCAACGTCGCCGACGACCCAGATGCCGGCAACTTCACCGTTCCGGCTACCCTGAGCCGGGGGGCGCTGCAGATCGGCATCTCGACTGGCGGCGCCAGCCCGGCGCTGGCGGCCGGCCTGCGGCGCCAGCTCAGCCAGCAGATTGGCGCCGAGTACGGCCTGTTGGTCGCTCTGCTGGGCGACCTGCGCCGCGCCTGGGAACCGCGGGCACTGGCAGCTGGTCTGGCGCCCGCGGCGCGACAGGCGGCCTGGCAGGCCGTACTCGCGCTGCCCCTGCTCACGCTGCTGCGCCGCGGCGACGAGGACGCGGCTCGTGCCCGTGCGCTGGCGACCCTCGAAACGGCTCTCAAGACGACGCCCGACGACGGCTGACGATGCGGGCGCCAGGGTCGAGAGCCTCAACCCTGCTGGAATCCTGGTCCCTGCTGGAAGCCTCGTACCTGCCTCGATCATCCCTCTTCCAGTCCGACGATCTGCAGGAGTCGCGCTACGTCGAGGTACGCCTCGACGTGGTCGGCAAGACGATCGATGTCGTCCACTGCCGGTGAGACGCGGGCGGCGCGCGGCGATAGTCCACGCGCCGCTCGCCGCCGGTTCAGAAAGGCCGTCCGTAGCGCCGCATGGTCAAAGAGGCCGTGCACGTAGCTGCCGGCCACGCGAGCGTCGCGCGACAGGGCGCCATCGTCGTGCAGGATGCCATCGGCGCCGCGCTGCCGCAGCAGCGGCGCGGCGCCGTCGCCGACCACCGAGCGACCCATGTGAATCTCGTAGCCACGCAACGGCGTGCCGGCCGGGCCCAGCAGGCCCGGGCTGTCTTGCCCGGCCGGGCTGAGCAAACCATCTTGCCCGGCCGGTCCGGCCAGCAGCTCGCCCTCGACACGTACGGTGCGCTTCTCACCGACGAAGGTTGTCTGCACATCGAGCAAACCGAGGCCATCGACCACATCACGCTGCGACTCGACGTGCTCCGGGTCGAGGATGCGGTCGCCGAGCATCTGGTAGCCACCGCAAATGCCGATAACCGGCGTGCCGGCCGCCGCCGCGGCCGTGATCGCTGCGGCTAGGCCGGACTCGCGCAGCCAGAGCAGATCGGCGACCGTGCTCTTGGTACCCGGCAGGACGATCGCCGCACAGCCATCTAGTTCTCGTGCTGAGGTCACGTAGCGCACGTTGACGTCGTCCTCATCCGCCAAGGCGTCGAAGTCGGTGTAGTTGCTGATGAACGGCAGCCGCACAACCGCGATCTGCAGCGGCGCCGACGGTCGGTCGCGGCGTTGCCGGTCCTCGATGCCGAGCGAATCCTCTTCGTCCCCGCGCCAGTCGGTGAGCATCGGCAATACGCCCAGGGTGGGAATGCCCGTGCGCTGCTCCAGGTACTCGATGCCGCTTGTAAGGAGCGTGGCATCACCACGAAACTTGTTGATCACAAAGCCTTTCACCAGGGCGCGCTCGGCTGGCGTCAGCAGCTCGATCGTGCCCACAAGTGAGGCGAACACGCCACCGCGATCAATGTCGCCGACCAGAACGACCGGACAATCAGCGTAGAGCGCCATCTTCATGTTAACGATGTCCTGATCGCGGAGGTTGATCTCCGCCGGGCTGCCGGCGCCCTCAAGAACGATCAGATCGTTGACCGCGCGCAGGCGATCAAAGGCCGCCGTGACGAGCGGCCAGACCTCGGCCTGGTAAGCGTGATACTCACGTACCGACATGTGGCCGACCGGCCGCCCGAGAACGATCACCTGACTGCCGGTCTGCGAACTCGGTTTGAGCAAAACCGGGTTCATATCGACGTGAGCCTCGACCCCGGCCGCCCGGGCCTGGTAGACCTGGGCGCGGCCGAGTTCGCCGCCGTCGGCGGTAACGAACGAGTTGAGCGCCATGTTCTGCGCTTTGAACGGTGCCACGCGCAAGCCTCGACGCGCCGCGATCCGGCACAGCGCCGCGACGAGCACAGTTTTGCCGGCGTGCGAGCCGGTCCCGACGAACATCACGGCACGAGCAGCGGCCATCAGAACTCAACTCCTCTGCGAGCGTGGACGCCAGGGTACGGATGGCGGCGAGCGACCATCTCGGTGAGTAGATCGGCAGCCGCCAGAAGCCCGGCCGGAGCGCCGCGACCGGTGGTCACAACTTCCTGCCCGGGCGGTCGAGCGGCGAGAGCAGCGAGAACCGCTGGCAGGTCGACGAGGCCGTGACGCAGCGCAGCGTGCAGTTCATCGAGAACGACGAGGTCGCGGTCCGGATCACTGAGCGCGGCTTGGGCCGCCTTCCAGGCGGCCGCAGCCGCCGTCCGGTCGTCGTCAGTGGCAGTGGCATGCAGCACGCCACTGCGCGCCACCGCCGGCCGGACCACGACGACGCCGGCGGCGCGCAGTGGCGCCAGCTCGGCACTCTCCCGACCGCCCTTGACGAACTGGACGAAGGTCACGTTCAGGCCGGCGCCGCGGGCGCGCAGCGCCAAGCCGGTGGCCGCCGTGGTCTTGCCCTTGCCTTCACCGGTATAGATCTGCAGCAGCCCACGCGACAGACCACCAGCCCGCGCCGGGCGTACAGGTTGCAGGCCGGGCAACTGACCCAGCCAGGCAAGCACCGCAGAAGGGCTTGCCGCCGTC
>JBKQWK010000133.1:0-3748 GCA_052139595.1 Thermoleophilia bacterium
GCAAGAACGTTCATTCTGCATCCTTTGTCTTCGCTTGTTCGGGGGTGCAGTCGGGCGCGACTAACGGTTGTCACACCTTGTACTCCCTCAGACTATACTCGTCTTACGAGGCAAGGACGGTCCGACGACGGTAACGGATGTGAGACAGATGGACGAAGGTCTGATTCGCGGGCAGATCGAAACCTTGGGCATCAGCGTCGGCGCTCTCCACCGCAACCTGCCCAGCCCCGAACTGACGGCCCGCTCGTTGGCCCGCGGCGAGGGCATCCTCGCCGCTAACGGCGCCTTGGTCGTGACGACTGGCACGCGCACCGGACGCTCACCGGCCGACAAGTTCATTGTTGCCGACGCCGCCGCCAGCGATATCGACTGGGGCGACGTCAATCACGCGTGCAGTGCGGAACTATTTGATCGCCTCCTGCGCAAAGCGAGCGGCTACCTGCACGAGCGCGAGGTCTACGTCTTCGACGGCTTCGTCGGCGCCGAAGCGGCCTATCGCCTGCCGGTACGCGTGCTCGCGGAGGCGAGCTGGCACGCGCTTTTTGCCCAAACACTGCTCGTGCGTCCGACGCCGAGTGATCTGGCTCAGTTCGTGCCCGGGTTTACCGTCATTGACTGCGGTCGCCTGCTCGCCGACCCGGCGACGGACGGCACCCGTTCGCCGGTCTTCGTTGGCATTTCCTTCAGCCGTCGCATCGTGCTGATCATCGGCACCATGTATGCCGGTGAAATCAAGAAAGCCCTGTTTACGGTCATGAACTATCTGCTTCCGGCGCGCGCTATGCTGCCCATGCACTGCTCGGCCACGGTCGGCAGCGACAGCGACGTTGCTCTTTTCTTCGGCCTTTCGGGCACCGGCAAGACGACGCTCTCGGCTGATCCCGCGCGGCGTCTGGTTGGCGACGACGAGCATGGCTGGTCAGATCACGGCATCTTCAACTTCGAGGGCGGCTGCTATGCCAAAGTGATCCGCCTGTCGCCGCACGACGAGCCGCAGATCTATGCTGCCATCCGTTTCGGCTCCCTGCTTGAGAATGTGGTTGTTGACCCGCTGACGCGCGCGGTCGCCTGGGATGATGACGCGATCAGCGAGAACACACGCGCCACCTACCCGCTCGATCACATCCCCGGCGCCATTGCCAGCGGCGTCGTCGGCGCGCCGGCTAACGTCTTCTTTCTCACCTGCGATGCCTACGGTGTGCTGCCGCCGATCGCCAAGCTGACGCCGGCGATGGCGAGTTATCACTTCCTCTCCGGTTTCACTGCCCGGGTCGGCGGCACCGAGGCCGGTGTGGCGGCACCAGAGCCGACCTTCTCGGCCTGCTTCGGGGCGCCCTTCATGCCCCGCGATCCGGTGGTCTACGCGACGATGCTGGCCGCTCGGCTGGCCGCTGCCGAGGCGCAGTGCTGGCTTGTCAACACCGGCTGGAGTGGCGGCGCCTACGGCGGTGGTGAGCGCATGCCCATCACCCTGACGCGCCAGCTGATTACGGCGGCCCTTGACGGCTCCCTTGCCGGTGGCAGATTCACGCCCGATCCGGTCTTCGGCGTGCTCGTGCCAACAGCCTGCCCCGGCGTCTCGGCACAGGTGTTAGAAGCGCGCGCCTCGTGGGCAGACTCGGCCGCCTACGACATCCAGGCGGCGGCCGTGGCGCAGCGTTTCGCCGATAACTTCGCCCGCTTCGAAAATCGCGTGCCTGATGACGTCGCGGCGGCCGGGCCAGTCGCCGGCCGCTAGAGACTGGCGGTCGTTCGTGTGCCCTGCTGGACAGAGAAAGAGGCGGACGCGCGCAACTCAACCGGCCTTCCTCTCGAAGCCCGGGGATCGTCTCGGGGCCACGCGCATTTCTCCACGGTCACGCGCACCAGGCTATGCCCTGCCGGGCTATTCCCTATAGTCTGGCTGGTACTGTGAGTCGGGTTGGGGGCGTTGGGCGAGACAGTTGCGACCAGAGCTAACTCGCCGGCAAACGGGGAATGCTCTCACTCGGTCATACCGCTCACGTCAAGATTGGAGGCAGTCGTCACATGGACATGGATTGGCCTGCCCTGCTGGTCATCTTTCTCATCGTGCTCGTGCTCTTTGGCCGCAAGCGCCTGCCTGGTTTGGGCAAGTCCATCGGTCAGAGCATCCGCGGCTTCAAGTCGGGCTTGCAAGGGGCGGATCAAGAGAAACCAGTTGATCCTGAGAGCGATGTGCAGGTGACGTCACCCGAAGCTCCGCATGTTGCTAACGCATCGGTACCGACAAGTGGCGGCGATACAACGGCAAAGCCCGGCGCGGGGGCGACGCCAGTGAAGTAGCGCGCAGCAGGAGATACGAACGAGCGCGTTGGCCCTGAACGTTGTGCGACGCTTGGTGGCTCAGCCGCTTCCCCCAGCCACTTGGTGAAGCCCTGCAGCGCCGGTGGGCGGAGTCGCCGCTCGGCGTCATGGCCTGCGTCGCTCGTGGCGAAAATTGACCCCCGATGCGTCACCGCGTAGCATGTGAGAGCTTTCAAGCCACCGAGCGAAGGAGTTCCATGGGCGGTCTCAGCCCCATTCACATCGCCATCATCGTCGGTATCGTGCTGCTTGTCTTTGGACCGAAGAAGTTGCCTGAGATGGGGCGCTCGCTGGGCAAGGGCATTCGCGAGTTCAAACAGGCAACGTCAGGTCTCAAGGATGAGTTCGACCTTGGCCTCGATCTCAACCATCTGAACCCGCTGACGCCGGCTGCGGCTCCGACAGCCGCTGCAGCACCGGCGGCGACTGCCGCTGCCGTTGTGGCCAATGAATCGGCTGCACAAGCCAGCGTGACGGCGGTCGAAACCGTGGCGGGGACTGCAACGCCGACCGCGGCTACAGTCGCCGGGCCCCTGTCGGCGACTGCCGGCGAAGCAGACGTCGCGGCACTGGCAGCCTACGGCCTCGACGCCGAGGGTAACCCAGTTGTGGCCGATGTGGCCGCGACCAGCGTGGCGCCGCCGGCGCCACGCTCGGTCTTCGTCGATGCTGATGGCAACGAGTATCACCTTACTGTGGCGGCGCCGGCGATGGAGTTGCCGGCGAGCGCGCCGACGGAGGCTCCGCCGGCGCTCTAGTCGGCGCGCAGCGCCTGCACCCAGATCTTTCGCCGGCGGGGGCCATCGAACTCGGCTAGGTAAATGCCTTGCCAGGTCCCCAACCGCAGGTGGCCGTCGCTTACCGGCACGGTAACGCTACTGCCCATCAGGCTCGCTTTTGTATGGGCGTCTGAGTTCCCTTCGCCGTGCGTAAACGGCAGTGTCGCCGGCACCAGGCGTTCGAGGGCCATGAGCACGTCGCGGCAAACGGCCGGGTCGGCATTTTCGTTGATCGTGACCCCGGCTGTGGTGTGAGGTACAAAGACGACCGCGGCACCCTGATGCAGGCCCAGCGAGGCTATCGCTGCGGCTACTTGTGCCGTGACGTCGACCAGCACTTGCCGGCTCGTGGTGGCAACGCTGAAGGTTTCCATGGCTGGCGTCCTCCAATCGGTCAGGCAAACAGGCGGCAGATAGACGGCTTGCCTGTTTCCGATGCGATTGTGACAGGTCGAGAACGGCCGCGCCGGCGCGACGAACAGTTACCTCTCTTCAACTCAGCTGCTTCGTGACACTCAGCTCACCGCCGGCCGCGGCATCAAGCCGGCGGCAGCCACGATCTCCGGCACGGCCGGCTCCCATTCGACGGCCATGATGTGGACGCCGGCGACACCCTCGATCGCGGCCAGCTCCTTGATCATCTC
>JBKQWK010000134.1:0-3638 GCA_052139595.1 Thermoleophilia bacterium
CCCCCCCCCCCCCCCCCCCGCCCCACATCTGCCGCCGCTGGCGACTGTGTCTTGATGACTTGTCTGGTCGTCGTCGGTGTTTGCCCCCGCTTTCCGATTCTACAGATTGGCGTCGCCACTGCCGATACTGGTAGCGGAGGTTTGCATGCGATCAATCGGGCAAGGGACACGTCGCGGCTGGCAGCGCGGCTATATTTACCTTTTTGCCGCCGTCACAGTGCCGCTGGCGGCGATCGTTTACGCCGTGACAGCAATGAGTGGTCTGACGTTCATCCTGCTGGGCGCTGCGCTGGGAGTGGCGGCGACGCTCATCGTCACAGCCATGCGTGGCCGCTCGCAGATCAGCTCCGCTGTGGACCCCGAGCTGGCGTCCGTCGCCGAGGCGGATGCAACCGTACTCGCAGAGCCACGGCGTCTGGCGGCGTTGGCTGCTCATCACATCGCCCAAGCCGCCGGCGTATCTCGCTGTGAGATTTTCGTCTTCGAGGCTGACCAGTTGCGCTGGGCAGGCGGTGTTCATGATCTGCCGACCCGAGCCTGGATGACCGCTGCGGCAGCTCGCTCGGTGAGGGAGTACCGAATTTTCGGAGGTGCGGACGAGGGTGTAGACGCGGTCGCCATGATGACCGCCGATGTGAGCCGGTTTCTGGTCCTGCCGCTTAAAGCCCAGGGTGAAATGAGCGCCATCGCCTGCTTGCCAGTACCGGAGGGGGGCTTCAGCGAGCGCCAACAGCGTGACGGCGCGCGTGCTGCTGATCTGGCTGCCCTGGCTCTCAGCGCCGGTCATCTCTACCGCACGCAAAGTGATCTCGCCAAGCAGTTGCGTGAACGTTCAATTGTGGTCGAAGCGCTGCTGCAGCTTGGCAACGATCTGCGGGCCACGTTTGATCTTGAAGCGGTGCTGAAGCTTGTCGGACATACCCTCATCGATGAGCTTGGTTACAATGAGGCCGCCATCTACCTGTACGATCCGGAGCTTGATTGTCTGCTTACGCGCTGCGCTCTTGGCGGGTCAGCAGAACTCAATGCGGTCTATCTGGCTCAGCCGATCCCGATGCACATCGTCGCGGGCTATCTGCGCGACGAGTTCCGCATCGGTAATTCGTACTTCCGCAGCGCAACTCGTGCGCCGATCACGCTGGAGGAAGAACGCTATCTTCCCTGTACCACGCTCGCTGTGCGGAGTCCCGGCGAATGGCAGTCCGGCGACACGCTCTTCATACCCATGCACACCCGCGACAACCAGCTGCTCGGCATCATCGATCCTTACGACCCGCGCGACCGCCGCGCGCCGACGCCCGATTCGGTGCGCGTGCTCGAGCTGTTCGCCAACCTCGCTGCAGTAGCAATCGAGAACGCCCTGCAGTACGAGGTGCTCGAGTCGCAGGGCAAGCGCCTCGAGCGTCAGATCAGCGCTCACGAGCACCTCCTCACGGTCAGCGAGTCGGTACTTACCACACTCGATCAGAAGGTCGTATTTCGCGCCATCGATGATCAGCTGCGCCGTCTGGTCGAGTACGACACCTTGTCCATTGACCGTGTTGACTGGCAATCGCGTACGCTCAAAGCGATCTATGCTCGTGACGACGCCTACGGCGCCGACGTCATGCTGAGTATGACTGTCGCCGTCGGTCAGGGGCTTTGCGGCTGGGTGGCCGAACACGACGAAGCCATTCTCGTCAATGATGTACTGAGCGACTCTCGCGGTGTCGTCATCCCCGGCACGGTTGCCGACGAACCGCAAGCGTCGATCGTTGTGCCCCTGACCGTACAGAAGCGAGTGCTGGGCGTTTTGAGCATCGACCGCCTCGGTGGCCGGCACTTTGGCGATGAGGACTTTCATCTGGTCAAAGTATTTGCCAGCCAGGCGGCAATCGCGATCCAGAACGCCGAACTCTACCAGCGCATCCAGCACCGGGCGATCACCGATAGCCTGACTGGGCTTTACAATCACGGTCATTTCCAGGAGACGCTGGTGCACGAAATCGCGCGCTGCGAACGATATCGTGAATCGGTCTCGCTGATCATGCTAGATCTCGATCACTTTAAAGAGGTCAACGACCGCTATGGTCATCCGAGTGGTGACCGGGTGCTGCGCCGCGTCGCCGACGCGCTCACAACCTGTTCGCGCGAGGCGGACTATGTCGCTCGCTACGGAGGCGAAGAGTTCGTGCTTCTGCTGCCCGGCACGACGCGCGAAGACGCCTGCAACCTCGCCGAGCGCGTCCGCGCTGAGATCAGTTCGATCAGCGCCGGCGTGGGTGATGGCTATCACTTGGCGGTCTCGCTGGGGGTCGCCGACTATCCGGCATGTGCTCAGGATGGTGACACGCTGATTGCCGCGGCCGACGCGGCGCTGTTGTGGGCCAAGCGTCACGGCCGTGACCGCGTCGAATACTTCGGCGCTCTCGCCGACGCCAGCTGAGTGGCCCGATTCGACAGCGCCTGCGGTGAGGGCGCGCGTTCGTCACCGTCACGGTGTCAGCACGATTGTTTACGCCGTGATGGTGGCCCGCGGACGATTTACCTGCCGGCGCCATGCCCCGCTACCGTTTTTCCTGTCGCCATCTCTTCTCTTGCCGTTTTGCGCACTGCCGCCCCCGCCGGTATGATTAAGAACCTAGGGCTTGTCCCGAGTACAGACCACAGTGGAGGTTGTTGCGATGTTGTTGATGGGTGAGTCGATTAACGGGACGCGGAAGCAGGTGGCCGAAGCCATCGTTGCTCGCGATGCCGAATTCATCAAGGCGTTGGCGCTCGACCAGGTAAATGCTGGGGCCGGGTTGCTTGACGTCAACGGCGGTGTCGCCGGCGGCAAAGAAATTGAGGATCTTCGCTGGTTGATTGAAGTTGTTATGAGCGTGACTGACATCCAGATCATGGTCGACTCCGCCAGCCCCGAGGCTCTTGACGCTGGCGTGCGGGCTGTGATTGACAATGGCGGCAAGGTGCCGTTCATCAACTCCATCTCGGGTGAACAGCCGCGTATCGATGCCGTGCTGCCATTAATAGAGAAGTTCAAGTGTCCGGTAGTTGGTCTTTGCCTGAGCGATGCTGGTATCCCACCAACGGCGGAAGATCGTTTCGCCGTCGCCAAGAAACTTTTCGAACTCACGACGGGCGCTGGTCTGCCTGGCGAAGACTTGTGGATCGACCCGCTCGTTCTGGCGGTTTCGGCCGACTCGCAGGCCGCCGTCGTCACCATGGAGACGCTGAAGCTGGTCAAGGAGCGCCTGCCCGTTCGCACCACCGGGGGCCTCAGCAACGTCAGCTTTGGCTTGCCCAACCGGCCACTGCTCAACCGCGCCTTTGTGGCCATGTGTGCCGGCCTCGGTATCGATGGCGCCGTGCTCGATGTGCGCAACAAAGAGATGATGGCGTCCATTAAGGCGATTGAAGCTCTGCGCGGTGAAGACAACTTCTGCGGTAAGTACCTCAAGGCCCACCGCGCCGGCCTGCTCGGCTAGTAGTGTGGCCAGCTGCGGTGCCGGCGACTTGAGCGCCGGCACCAGCTCTCTTCAATAAGGCCGCGCACGTTCACCTCGCCGACTGGTCTGATGCTGAGACCGTTGGCTGCCCGGTCCCGACGCTGAATCGTCGATAGGTACCGCTCTGCTGGGGCGGGCCGGACTATGTCT
>JBKQWK010000135.1:0-4040 GCA_052139595.1 Thermoleophilia bacterium
CTCAGCGAAGCCGGGTTGCGCCATCTGCCGACGGGGCCCGACTCGGCCGCCGCGGCGGCCGTTCCCGACGACCTGACCCCTGAACCCGTGATCGAGCTGCACACCGCCGGTCTCAAGGTCGGCCAAGCGCTCACCCAGGCTCGCCATCGCGGCTCGTCACCGCTCGCCGCTGAATCGTTTGCGGCGCAGACTGCTCATGCCGACCAGCTTCCCAAAGACTTGCCCCGCAGCAGACGACCGGCCTGAGCAGCGCCATTCACGAAGCGTCGCCCTATGTGCTGGCGCTCGGCAGAAACGCCCGATGCCTGCACGGACTCGGCAGTGGTGTACAATCCCGCCGATGCGGCGGCTACAAACAAGGCATGCGATGAAGAGATCCTCGCAACTTGCATGGCACAGCAGCGATTCGCCGCCGGCTGTCATCTTGGGTGTCCGCGGCGCGGCCGGCGTGAGCGTTCTCCGCGGCTTAGGCGCTCAGGGAATCCCCCTTTTCGCGCTTGACTCAGATGAACAGGCCGTGGGGTTCAGATCGCGTTTTGCCAGCGGCCTGCCGTGCCCCGATCCAGGCCACGATGAAGCGTCGTTGCTGGCTTTCTTGCTCGACCTTGCCCGGCGCTGGCCTATGCGGGCGGTGCTCTTTCCCGCTGACGATGCGTTTCTGTACGCTCTGACCCACTTGGCACCGCGCTTGCAGAAACCGTTTCTGCTGCCGTTTTCGCCCTGGCCGGCGCCGCACACGAACGCCCACGATCAGCTTCGACAGACCGCTGAGCGAGCCGGCATGACGATGGCAGAGACGGTCAGCGCCGGCGATGAGCTGTGGGCTCTAGGTTCATACATGGACAACCAGTCACGGGCGTTGGCATTGTTCACGGCAAAACTACAACGTGAGGACAACTACGTCGGCCCCAGGCGCGGCGTGGCCATCGCCACTTGGGACGCCGAGGTCGCCGACCTCGGCGTCCGCCTGCTCAAAGAGCTGCACTTTCACGGTGTCAGTTTGATTTCTTTCGATCGCGGCAGCGACGACCACAAGCTGCATCTCGTTGCTTTCACGCCACGCCCCTGGGCTTGGCAGACCATTGCCCGCGCCAGCGGCGTCGACCTCGTTGTGGCAGCCTATCGTGACACTATCGGCAAGTCGTATGTGGCTCGGCGCCAGAGCGACGGCGCCCGCTGGCGAGTCAGCCTCGCCGAGACACTCGGCGCCGAGGCGGCGGCTGAACGCCGCCCGCCGGCGCAGAAGCGCCGGGCGGCGCTGACCCAGCTCGGCCGCGACGGCATGTTTGCTCTGAGTGATCCTCTGCCTGCGGCCGTCGCTCTTGTTCAAGCCCTTCGCTCGCACAGCCCCCGAGCGACGGAAGCGAGACATCCATGACGATGACCACCGGCAAACCGAAACTGCGCGTCGTCCATCTTTCCGTAGTGCACCGCCCGGGAGAACCGCGTATCTTCGATCGCGAGTGTCGCACACTGGCCGAGGCCGGCTATGACGTCACGTTTCTGGTGCCCGGGGCGCCGCCGAGCGGCGTTGACGACAACCCGCGCCAAGTGGCGTTGCCCGTCCGCGGCCGCAGCACACGCTGGCTGAGCGTCTACGAAATTGCCACCCACCTGCGCCGTCTGCGACCGCACGTGCTCCATATTCACGACCCCGAGTTACTCACCGTCATGCCGGCGGCACGGGCCTTCGTCCCGCGCATCGTCTATGACATGCACGAATTTCTGCCCGAGCAGGTCGCTGGCAAAGCGTACATTCCGAAACAGCTTCGCCCGTCGGCGTCGTTGTTCACCGCCATCGCGCAGCGCACACTCGCGCAAGCCTGCCACGGCGTCGTATCGGCCGCCCCCTTGCAGCTGCGGGCGCTGGGTACCAGGCCCGCCCTGCGCACCACCCTCCTGAACTACCCGCGGTATAGTCGCTTCGCGTCGGCGACGCCGCGACCCGAACTGCTCGCCGACGACCGCCTCAAGTTGATTCACATCGGTGGCCTCTCGCAGCACCGGGGCCTCTTTCTGATGCTCGACGTCATGGCGGCGCTGGCGGCCGACGAACCGGCGTCGCTCTACCTTGGCGGCCACTTTGCCGATCCCAAAGACGAGGCACTGGTCCACGAGCGGCTGCGCGCCGACAGCGCCCTCGCCAGCCGTGTCACCTTACTCGGCCCCGTTGATCCCCTCGACGTGCCCGGCTACCTCACCGCCGCCAACGTCGCCTGGTCGCCGTTTCTCGGCGGACCGCAGTACAGCCTGCCCAATGTCCCTACCAAAGTCTTCGAGGGCATGGCCGCCGGCTTGGCCGTGCTCGTCAGCGACCTTGCCGATCACGCCGAACCGGTGCTGGCCACAGACTGCGGACTCGGCGTGCCCGTAAGCTTTGCCGGCCATCTCGCCGGTGTCCGTCGCCTGCTCGCCGATCGCGACGAAGTAAGGCGCATGGGTGAACGCGGCCGTCAGGCGGTTCGTGAACGCTACTCGTGGGAAGCGATCGAAGCCGAACTCGTGGCCTTCTACGCCCGACTGTGCCGCGGCCTCGATGGGCGGGTGACGACGTGAGCGCGAAGTCTCACGACGGCTCAGTGGTGAGACAGCGCACCGTCGTCGACGCAGCCGTCGTCGGCGGCGCAGTCGTTGTCACAGCTCTTGCCGCCGTGGCGCTCGTGCGCAAACCGACGCTGACTCTGGCCGGACTCGCCGCCCTGGTCCTGCTGCTGATCGTGATCCTGAGTCGCCACCGCCTGGCACGCCTGCGCGTCACGGGGCTGCTCATGGTGATGATCCTGTTACTACCGGTGACAGCCCTGCTTGGTCCAACGCTCTCCCTGCCATCGCACCCGCAGCTGTTTGCGTTTCGTCTGCTCATCGCGCTCATTGGTGTCATCGGTCTCATCTGGCTGCTGGTTGAGCGGGGAGTCAGCTGGCGCATCGCCGGACCGCGATTCGCGCCGCTGTTCATTCTCTGGTTCGCCTGGCTTGTCATCACGATGCTGTGGGCAGGCGACAAAACGGTCGGTTTCCGCTACCTGCTCGACACAGGCCTCATGATGTCGCTCACGTTGGCGACCGCTTTCGCCGGCATCACTCGCCGACGTCTCACGACCCTCGTCTGGCTACTCGCCATGACGTTTGTCGGCATTACGTTGCTGGCCATCGCCGAGTCCCGCCTCGGCTTTCATCTGCCCACGTCGCGTCTCGTCAATGCTGATGCGAGCCAGCAGTACGCAGTAAGCGCCGTTTTTTACAACCAGAACGATCTCGCCGTCTTTCTCTCGCTGTGCTGGCCGTTTTTGCTGGTACCGCTGTTTCTCACCCGCCGCTGGCTCTGGCGTGTGACGAGCATTGTCGCCATCGTCTTGGCCCTCTATGTCGTCCTGCACACAGGATCGCGCACGAGCCTCATTACCATTGCCCTCGTGTCGGTGGCCTGCGTCCTGTACTTCGCCCGCCTCGGTGACCGCCGCCTCTCGCGGCGCGGCAAAATTATCGCCGCCGTCGCTGTTCTGGCCTTCGTCGGTGGCGCGTCCGTCGTGCTCTTCAATACCTCCAGCAACCCCATGTGGATGAAGTTCCAGCTGCGCACGCTGATCGCGCAGGTCGGCACGGGGCAAGGGTCGGGAGCCATTCGCACCGGCCTGCAGACTCGCGGTCTCCAGCTTGCCGGAGAGTACTACCTGCTCGGCGCCGGGCCAGGGCAAGCAGAGGTGCTCCTTGCGCAAGGGGTAAACGCCGATGTCGTCGTCAACCTGCACAACTGGTGGCTCGAAGTGCTCGTGGACGGCGGCCTGCCGGCACTGCTGCTTCAGGTCGCCATCTACGCCGGCCTCATGATTGCCCTCTTCAGCGTGGCTCGCACGACCGCGGACCCCCTGCTCCGTTACTTATCCGTGGCGGTCTTTCTGGCGATGGTGGGATTCATCCTTGGCGCTCTCGGGCCAAGCACGGCAAGTTCGTTCGAGCCAATGTGGATTCTCTTCGGTCTCGGCATGGCCATCACCTCGCGCGCGGCCCTCGCGACCCGCGAGCAACTCGAACCGGCCGGC
>JBKQWK010000136.1:0-3527 GCA_052139595.1 Thermoleophilia bacterium
AAGGGATTCTGGAACACCATCTGGATTTCCCGGCGCCGGCGCCGGCGCCTCGCTGGCCCACCCGCATACGCAGGTCTTCGCCACCCAGATCGTGCCCCCGGTGCTGCAGCAGGAACTCGACAACCTCAACCGCTACCGCAACCGTTACGGAACCTGCCTGCTCTGCGACCTTAGCAACGACGCGGTTGCCGAACTGGAGGCACTGCGGGCCGCCGGCCGAGCCACAGACCCCGGTGCCCCACGCCCGGCTGAACCCGGCGAGGAGGCGCTGCCCGTGTTCGCCCAGGATGGTCTCGTTGCCTGGGTGCCGCGCGCGGCACGATTCGCCTACGAGCTGTGGCTGGCACCGCAGGCCCATGAAGCCGATATGCGCGCTACCGACCCGCACGCCATTGCCGCCGCCTTGCAGCGTGCCTTGCGCGCCGTCAGTGCTGTCGCCGACGACGCACCGCTCAACTACTGGCTGCACACAACACCCCTCGACGCGCAAACCACGTATCACTGGCATTTCGAGATCACGCCGCGATTGAGTACCCTTGCCGGTTTCGAACTCGGCAGCGGCATCACGATTAACACCGTGGACCCGGCTGAGGCGGCAGCGCAGCTGCGCCTCGCCGCCGCCGAGTGACGGCTTCGCCAACTGACGCTCAGCTGCTCGTTCTCTGCGTGCGACGCAGCGCCAGTTGGCCACAGGCGGCAGCGATCCCCTCACCCGGCGAGCGGCGCACCGTCACCGCCAGCCCCGCGCGCGTCAGTCGTTCGCGCAGGGTAGCAAGGTCGGACCCGGTCGAATGCCTGAACTCGCCCCCGGCGGGGTTGTAGCCGATCAGGTTCAGATGGTAGAGCGGCGGCCGCAACAGCTTCGCCAAGGCAGCCAATTGTTCGCCGGTGTCGTTGACGCCCGGCAAGACCACATACTCGAAGAACAACTTGCGCCGCGTGCGCCGCACGTAGTCCGCGCAGGCTGCCATAAGTGACGCCAACGGATACGTGCGGTTGAGCGGGACGAGCCGGCTACGTAGCTCGTCGGTCGCAGCATGCAGACTGACCGCCAAATTCAGCTGCAGTGGCTCGGCGGCAAAGCGATTGATGCCGGGCACAACCCCGGCGGTTGAAACCGAAATGCCACGTGCTGCGAGGGCAAAGCCGGAGGCATCGTTCAGCAGGTGACAGGCGCGCAGCACCTCGTCGTAGTTGTGAAATGGCTCGCCCATGCCCATGAAGACGACATTGGTGACATGAGCGTCGCTGATGCGCAGCTCGCGAGCAAAGTGCAGAACCTGATCGGCCATCTCCTCAGCCGTAAGATTGCGCCGGAGACCCAGCCGGCCCGAAGCGCAGAAGGCGCAGCCCACGGCGCAGCCGACCTGGGTCGACACGCAGACGCTGGCGCGCCGTGGATACGTCATCAACACCGCCTCCACCGGCTGGCCATCGATGGCGCTGAAGAGAGTTTTGGCGACGCGGCCGACAGGATCAGACAGCGTCTCGGTCGGTTTCAAACTGACGGTCTGCAGTCGGTCAGCCAAGGCGCTGCGCAGGGATTTCGGCAGCGTCGTCATGTCGGCGAAACTCGTCATCAACTCGCGCGTCAGCGCCTCGTAAACCTGGCGGGCACGGTAGAGCGGTTGACCGAGTTCACTCATCGTCTGTTCGAGTGCTGTTAGTTCGATCACGGCAGCAATTGTACTCCTCTGTTGTTTGCAGGTATTTTCCCCTCGTGGCCGGGCCTCTTGGTCTCTGCCCGGCCGTCGATGAACACTCACCACGGCGAGATGAAACGCAGCCAACGGGTACGTAGGCTGGAGACAACATCAGGGAGGCATCGAGCAATGATTCTCGTCAGCGGAGCACCGGGAAACGTCGGCACCGAGCTGGTACATCGTTTGGCCGCGCGCGGCGAACACGTGCGTGTGCTTCTGCACCGGACTCACGAATCGCCGTTCGCCGACCTCACCGGCGTCGAAACCGTGTCCGGCGACCTTGGCGATTCAGCCTCGCTCGCGAAAGCTGTCGATGGTGCCGACCGCGTTTTCGTCAATTCAACGGTCGGTCCGGCGATCCTTGCGCAAAACAATTTGATCGCCGTCGCTCGCCAGGCCGGCGCTGAGCGCATCGTCAAACTGTCGTGGATTGGTGCAGCCGAAGACTCGATCGTACGCTTCGCCCGCTGGCATGCGCAGACCGAGCACCATCTCAAGGAGTCGGGCGTCCCCTTCACGATCCTGCGCGCCAATGCCTTCATGCAGAACTACACAAGGTTGATCACGCAGGGCTCCGAGCGAACGTTTCACGGAGCGGCCGGAGAGGGCAAAGCCAGCCTCGTCGACGCCCGCGACGTCGCCGCCGTTGCAGCGATCGTCCTGACGGAGTCCGGTTACGAAGGCCAGACCTACGACGTCACAGGGTCGGAGGCTCTCTCAAATGCCGAAATCGCGAGCATTGTGGGGCAGGCAACCGGGCGCGAGATCCACTACATCAACCTCAGTCGCGAAGAGATGGCTGAAGGCTATGATCATGCTGGTCTCAGAGAAGCATGGGCCGATGAACTCGTCGAGGCAGATAGACTTCGCCAAGAAGGCTACCTGGCCGCCGTGAGCAACGTCGTCGCCACGCTCACCGGGAGCAGCCCGGTAACGTTCGCCGCGTTTGTGCGCGAGTTGAGCGCGCCGCCGGCGAAGCACACGTTGCGGCGCGGCCAGCGCCCATCAAACTGAACCCGTTAACGAGTTGAACCCGTTCACGTGCCTGTCGGCACTGCCACACACAAGAATCGCGGTGAGCAGGGATTCGCCGCCGGGGGACGAACTCGGTAGAGCGTACACCGGCTCCCGTCGAGGCAGGCGATCATGATCCATCTTCAAGCGACTATCGCGGTTTTGAGCACCGCACAGATCATCGGCATCGCCGTCGCCGCTGCCCTTGTGCTCGTTCTCATCGTGGTGCTCGCCCGTGCACTTCGTCGGCCGCATGATGACAGTCATCAATCCAGCGACTCCCCCGAATCGTCAGTCATGGACGGTCCCCCACACGACAATCTCCATCGCCTCGGTCGTCCGGCTGCCGTCGTTCGGCTTGCCGATGAGGTCGGTGCTGCCACCGGCGATCTGAACGAACCACGGTCTCAGGACTGCGACCCGGCCGGCGAAGCAGCGCCAGCTGACGACAGCGACGACGACGGCGCGTCACTGCCGGTGCCCTCGACGGTGCCAGCGGCGGTAGCGGTACCGGCGGCGGCGGCGGAGTCGCCGGTGCCTGCGGCGCCGGCGAGCGAACTGGCAAGGCGCATGGTCCCGCTGAACGAGATCATCGTCACGACGAGCCATAAAATGATCGACCTCGACGACCTCGAAGTTCGCCACATGCTCCGCGACCTCGTTACCTACGAAATCGACCAGTCGACGCAGTTCAAACAGCTCGGCCAGAACCTCGATGCGGTGCTTCAACTGACCGAGGCCGAGAAAATCTGTCACGCCTTAGGCATGAGCACCGAGGCACGCCAGGTTCGCGCCATGATGAAGGAGCTG
>JBKQWK010000137.1:0-4941 GCA_052139595.1 Thermoleophilia bacterium
CCTCTCGTGGTGGGCCCCGACAACTGTGTCGAGTTCTGCCGCGGCTGCGCCAAAATCTGCCCGGTTGAAGCAATCAGCTATTTCGGTGATTCAGAGTAAGCATTCCCATACTTCAAAGGAGAAATGAAATGGCCAAGAAAGGTCTTCTGCTGTGTGTGTGCCAGGGCACGTGTCCGTCGTTCCAGGAAATGGACATTTTTGCCGTGAGTAACACGATCCGCAGGGATAAACTTGTCGACTTTGTCGCCGTTCACCCTCAGCTGTGTGCGACCGACGGCGACACATTTTTGTCAACGCTCCTCAACGGCGAGAGCGAAGACGAGCTTTACATCGCTGGCTGTGATCCCAACATGCAGGTCAAGATGTTTCGTGACGCTCTCGATGCCACGGGGTTCAAGAAGGAGCATCTGCACGGCGTCGACATTCGCAACATGAGCACGGATGGAGCCGTCGACGCTATCAAGGTCATGATTGCCGATAGCAACGTCTGATGAAGATTGCGGTCACCGCCAAAGGTGCCGGTCTGGGTGCCTGGCTTGATCCAGCCTTCGCGCGCAGTCTGCAGATCGTCATTATCGATGACGATGACAGATTCACTGCGTTTGAACCACAGTCCCTGGGCGCGGGAGAGCAGGCGGGAGTCGCAGCGGCCGAGCGGCTGGTGAGTGAAGGCGTCGCTGTGGTCGTAACAGGAGCCATTCCGACGCGGGAGTACGCAATCCTGAAAGACGCCGGGATCAAGGTCCTGCACGCCGAATCAGGCTCCATGCTGGAACTCGTGGAGCAAGCGCGCGGCGCAGAACTGGCAGAAATTTCCCAATAAGCGGGAATGGCGAGCGTGAAGGGCCACAAGGTGGCCCTTAACGCGTCCATTTTGCCGCAGGTCGCACTGAGGCCTCGTTAGCACTCGCGTCTGTCGCCAGGCAGCGTGTTTGAGAGATTGCTGTGGCGGCGATAGTACCGAAACGATAACGTTTCGGTACATTGCCCGCCGCCACGGTGCAAGTCTGGTGAACACGGTGCTGCGAGGGTGGCACTGTCAGCATGGCGCCGCCAGTTCACATCGCAAGCATGATGTCGGCTGGGCGGCGAGCGCCAGGAGGATATGAACGTGCGTGACGTCAAGTCGCAGTTGCCAATGCAAGCGAAACCAGGCCGGCCGCGAGAGCCGCGTGTCGACGCAGCGGTGATCGCGGCCACTCTCGAACTTCTGGCCCAAGACGGCTACGCCCAGCTCACGATCGATCGTGTGGCGGCACGGGCGGGGGTGGGTAAGGCCAGTCTCTACCGGCGCTGGCCGAATAAGGTGTCGCTCGTTCTCGAGGCGGTGAGCGGCCACCCGCAGCGGCCCTCGTCGCCCGACACCGGCAGTTTGCGCGACGACATGCTTGCCTATCTGCAGACGCTGGTGTGCTTTCGCACCATTCACTCCGAGGCGATCTCGGCGATCAGCGGCGAGGCCTTGTCCAACCCCCAGTTCGGCGACGCGGTTCGGGCTGCCATGGCTGAGCCGGTACTGACTGACCTGCGCACGATCGTTGAGCGCGCCATCGCCCGCGGCGAGTTGCCGGCAACCTGCGATGTCGATCTTCTGATCGCCGTCGTGCCGGCGCTTTTGTCGCTGCAACGCCTGCTCTCTGGGCAGCTGGCGGATGAAGCGTTCGTGGGACGCATCGTTGACCAGTTCTTTTCGCCGGTCGACGAGTGAGGGGCTAGCGAGCCTGCGTGAGCGATGGACTGGCGAGCCTCAGTTGGCGACGGCCCTGAGTCGGCGCCGGCTGGCACCGTCGCGTTGCCGATTCTGCTGTCATCAGCTACCGTAAGGAAGCCTGATCGCTCCACGAAGCCAACGTGACAACGAGGGAAAGTCCAATCGCCAGCCTGCACGATACGCCTTCCGCCGGAGATCCCGTTGCAAAGGACGGGGTCGTCAAACGGATGATCAGCTCTTGGAGACCCCATCTTCTTTCCCTCGTGATCGTCATGAGCCTGGCCGGCGTCGTGCGTTTGGCCTGGGTCGCCACCATTCACGCCGTGCCGGTCAGCGATTACCTCTTCTACTACCAGACCGGCGTGGGCCTGGCGGCGGGTCACGGTTACACCATTCTCGGCCATCCAACGGCCTTTTTCCCCGTCGGCTATCCGGCCTTTCTGGCGGGCCTTTTCACACTCTTTGGCACCTCGCTGGCTGTGTTCAAAGCGGCCAATGTCGTGCTCTGGATGCTCACTGCGGGGCTTGCCTACGGGCTCGGCGTGCAGCTCGGCGGCCGTCGCGTCGGGCTGATTGGTGGACTCCTCGTGGCCCTGTATCCCGACTATGTGATCTATAGCAGCCTGGCCGCCTCGGAGAACCTGTTCATACCGCTGCTGCTCGGTGCCCTCTACGTGCTTGCCGGGGGAGTGCGTTGGCGCCCTTCGCTGCGCCGAGCGGTGCTAGCCGGTGTGCTCTTCGGCCTGGCCATTCTGGTTCGCTCCACGGCTCTGCTCGTGCCGCTACTTGTGGCGCTCGTCATCTGGCTGGGCTGGCGCAGCCGGCGCGGAGCCCTGGCGGGGCTGTGTGTGATGGCAGCAGCCGCGTGTGTGGTGGTGCCCTGGGTAGTGCGCAACGCGGTGGTGATGGGCGACGCCACGGTTTCGACCAACGGTGGCTATACGCTCTTGATAGGGCTCAACCCCCGGGCCAGTGGTGGCGTGCGGGTCCACGGCGGCACGCCGCTGTGGCCGATCAGCACGGTTCGTGCAGAGACCACCAGCGACGCTACCGGTATGACTTACGCCCTGCATTTCATCGTGCACGACTCGGGACATTTTGTCAGACTCGTGCCGGCCAAGTTGGCGGCGCTGTTCGCGCCCGATACCGCCGCACTTGCTGCAAACCGATTCCGAGCCGTTGGTCCGATACGGGCCTATCACTCTGGGCGTGTCCTGCCCGTCTATCGTGTGCGGCGCATGTCTGGTCTCGAGACCAGCGTATTGAACGACCTTCGCCGGTCCCACGTCGCTCTGGCTGCCGTCCACTATGTTTACCTCGCGCTGGGGGTGGCCGGCATCATTTTAGGGCTGGCTCTCCGACGTCGCGCGGCTCTCTGGATCGCCATTGTGTTCGGCTTCTGGGTTCTCTTCAACGGCATTCTGATTCACGGTCAGCCGCGCTTTCTGCTGAGCGTGAGTCCGCTGCTGGCGCCTGCCATCGGCTTGCTCGCCGTGGGCACCGTTGGCGAACTCGGCGCTCTGCGTCACGGGCGTCACCGCCTTGGGACTCCCGCGCCGGAGTGAGTCGTCGGCCGGCTGCGGTTTAGCCGGGGAAGCCGAGACTGCCTCGCGTATCCGATCGCGAATTAGCTAGCCTGCTGAAGGACCTGGGAGACAGTGAGCGCGAAGAGCGGCGTCCACTTGTCGCGGCCCGAATTGACCAGGTGAAAGAGGTCGGCAAAGTTGTCACTGCTCAGTCCGACCTCGGGTTGCACAGCAATGTCGGGCACATTCAGGGTATGCATGATCCTGGTGACGTCGCTACGGTACGTGTCAAGGAAGGCGTCCCAGGCTGGCGTGCTCGCCTCCGGGCCGAGGGGCTGCTCAAAGAAGGTCACGCTGTAGCCCTTCTGGCGGCCCAGACGGACGGCCTCCGCCAGCACCGACAGGTTGTAGGCGACGTTGGCGGTGAACTGCGGCTTCTCCAGGGCAAGCTCAACGGCTGCGCCGGCCTTTTTGGCCGCCGGCGTCGCAATGGGGCCGTCGGTATAATAGTGGTCGTCGTAGGTGATTGGCAGCAGATCGGGCGATCGTGTGAACACACGCTGATTGAGCCAGGAGAGACTGAAGTCGAAGGCGCCCTGGAGCAACCCCGGCAGACGTTTGCTCAGCACCGTGCGGCCGGTCAGCAGGGCGACGAGGTGGGGACTCGTCAGGGCCAGGGGCGAACCGGCGAGCTGGGTGGCGTCGGTGGCCGGTGAGGTGGTCAGCCGGTTGGGCGACAGCCCGATCGCCAGCAGTCCGTTGCCGCGTGGCAGATTGTCGATCAGCGCCAGCGTCTGGCCAATGCTCTGGGCGTGAGCCGCCAGGCTGATAACGCGCACGTTCGTGCCCGTGTCTTCCGAAATCGCGTCGCTTAGCACGGTCTGACTACGCATCATCTCCATGGTGCCTGATCCGCCGAAGAGATACACGACCGGCGATGTCGGCGGTTTCTTCTTCAGCTCGGCAGCCAGGTACGAAACGTGCACGTAGTCGTCGTTGGGGATGCGTAACATGAGTCGCTCGGGAATCACCGTGAACGCGCCGCTGGAGACAAACCACTGCAGGCCAGCAAGGGCGGCAACCGTGAGCAGGGCCGCAGTAACAAGAATCAGCGGCGAGCGGCTGCGCAGGCCGCGCACGAGGGCGCTTCGTCGCGTCTCGACTACGTCCACGAGCTGGTTTCTCTCTTGGTTGGCGTCTGCCATGTGTCGTAACCTCACCTGAGCTTCAGCCTGCAGTGCTTGGGACTGCCAAGGCGTCACTGAAGAGGGCGGCGGCGGCGGAACGGGACGGCCGGCAATATCCGTCGTCGCGGCTGGTATGTCGTGCAGTGAGTCGAGAGTACTCAGCCGATGGGCGCCGGTCAATCGCTGTTCGGCGCCCGGATTGGTGGCAGGCTTGGTCGCCCGCAGCGGCGACGAAAGTCACAGCGAACCACAAGGTTCTGTACAGCGAAATCGCAGCCGTGTCGGCTACGATTTCGCAAGTCACCCGGCGCTGTTCACAAGCGGATCCACACGGCGGGCGGGTTGCCGCACCTGCGCCGTCACGGTACAGTCACCTACGTAGGGCGAGGAAGAGAGTTGCGACTCGCGCAGAGGAGAGAGTCTCAGCTCACTGCCGTTTCCGCCCCGGGGGGTCAAGTGAAACGTTCGCCGCGCCGGTCCATGCAAGCAATGGGCAGGGCCCTACACGAAAGGTCAG